>JAEZLW010000177.1 GCA_023415145.1 Bacillota bacterium
GTGCATAGGCCCTTCAATTCCGACTCGACCTAGGAAGGACCATATCCCGGATTGGCCAGCATGATCATGGCACATGCGGCGGAGATGTGCGGCGCAGCCATCGAGGTACCGCTCATGTAGGCATAACCGCCGGTGTAGTTGCAGCTTGAAATGCTTGAACCCGGTGCGGCGACATCCACAGAGGAACCATAATTGGAGAAAGAGCTGCGGTTCAGTGAACTGTTCACAGACGCTGTAACGATACAGCCTGAAAGCGTCAGGCATGCGGGAAGATAATCACTTGTGTCCAATCCATCGTTTCCCGCCGCGCAGACGACAACCGCGCCACGACTGGTCGCGTAGCTGACGGCGTTGGAATACGCCGTGTATCCTTCGGAGGTTTTATCACCGCCCAAACTCAGATTGATCACATCGCAGCCGGCATCGGCAGCATCATAAATGGCATTGATGACATCGGATGTGTAACCATTGCCTTCTTCGTCGAGCACGCGAAAAGCCGCGACATAAACGTTGAGCGCTTGCGTTAGGTCGACGACAGTACCTGCCACATGCGTCCCGTGCCCATGCTCATCGGATGGATCGGTATCGCCGTCCACATAGTCGTAGGCTGCCAGGCGTTTGCCGGAAAGAAAGCTGTGCCCGGATATGCCGGTGTCGATGACGGCAACATAGATGGATCCGCTTACCGTTGCAGCAAGGGCCTCGTTCGCCGTGTCCGCGTACATCGCGGAAGCGCCCCAGGAATTATACGAATAATAGGATTGTGCTTTGTCCTGACTCGCAATGGACATGATGCTTTCGGGAACAACATATTTGACATAGCCGGCGTTCTTCAAAACATTGTATGCAGCTTCGGCCTCCTCCGCACTCGTGAACTGGATCACGAAGCGGTTGTCCTTGTTGCCGACGATGATATCCGGGTTGTATTCGTCAACCGCGGGCATGGTGCCATCCGTCTTGATCAACAGGCGCATAAGGTTGAATTGCGAATGAATTCTTGCGGATTTTCCATGAACCTTCGGTCCCCTGTTGTTCTTGGAAACAGCTTTTGAGAACTCCTTGTTCGAATCCGTCATGGTTACGCTTGCCGTGCGGAGGATTTCGACGGGAAAGCCGAACCTCAATTCGGGGCTGCCCATAACAGACGCTGTGATGACGGCAGTTCCGGCCGTGACACCTGTTACGGAGCCTTTTGCGTCCACGGTTGCGATTGCATTGTCCGAACTTGACCAAACAAGAAGGTCACTGGCAACGGGAGTCGTATTGTCAAACGCGGCAAACGAATGTGTTTTGCCGGCCTGCAATCGGGCCTTGCCCGTTACCTGAAGCGAGGAGATGGGAGGGTAAACAGTCACATAGCACTGTGCAAAGATACCGCTTGTATCGGCTGCGGCTGCGGTGATGACCGCACCGCCTTCTAAAACGGCGGTGACAATGCCGGATTCATCGACCAGCAGGACGGATTCATCCGAGGATGTCCACAGGATCGATGGGTCGGACGCACCGGCAGGCTCAATCAAGGCAGTTATTGCACGCCGGGTGCCGGCCATCATTGCAAATCCGGCTGTATCCAGCGTAATCGAGGTAACAGGAGTGGGTGTTAAATCAGATGCAAGGCTGGGCTGTCCGGTTGGTGAACCGGTTGGTTCAGGCGTGGATTCCAAGAGTGGCTCCGGTGATTCTGCCGCATCAGGCACAGGGCTCTGTTCCGGCTCGGGTGATGGTGTTTCGGATTGATCAGTCACCGGCGGAGCGGTTTCACCGCTATTGGCAGGCAATTCTGTACCGGCTGCTTCAGGTGCAGGTGTGATTTGCGGCTCCGTCGGCTGTGGCATAGTTGTTTCCATAGGGAATATGCAATCGATTTGCGCCAGCAGATGACTTTTATAGGAAGCATATTTCTTGTTTTTGTCGAAGGTTTCAAGGAAATCCTGCGTTTCCTCCCCGGTAAGAAACCGAAGTTGGCGCAGGCGCATGTAGCCTTTGACGGTGCCCTGCCTGCTGTCAAAGTGGCACATGACCCAATCGTATTCCTTGTGATCAGCATCTATGAAGATCCGGTCTGAAATGTAGACAATGTCGTCTTTTGAGAGGTATGCGATGACAGCACTGTCTTTTTTCGCTTCCTCGAGGATAGGCGATTCCTCCAAGAGGATGACCGCATACCCTTCAGCCGCGTCTTCCAGATTGACTGGAGTTGCTTCCTTATCCGCTGCGGGTGTTGTTGTGGGCGTGGAAAGCTCCTCGGTGACTGTAGGCGCTGAAGGCGTTGGTGTAGGTGCCGGGTCGGGCGTTGGTGTAGGTACAGGCGTAGGCATCGGTGTAGATTCAGGCATTGGTGTAGGGTCGGGCGCCGGTGTCGGGGTAGGGTCAGGCGTTGGTGAATGTTCTTCGGCTGTTGGCGCGGGTTCGTTGGATTGCTCTGGTTCCGCGCTGTTGGAAGGCTCTTGCGTAGGATCGGATTTATTGTTCCCTAAGGTGTCCTCCTGCGCTTGCTGATCAGCCGGCGAGGATTCCGCCGATGCATGAATGGGAGCCACGGCGGAATAAGGAAGGACAGAGCCCATAAGGAGCATGAAGGCGATGCATAGGGAAAGAACACGAAGCCTGTTCATTTTATAGATCCTCCATTTCATGAAGCATCGCGATCATCCATAGAAGAACCGGATATATCTTCCGTTTGACAGAAAAGGGCTTCAGATAAGGCGGCGGATTTTTCCGCAATTTGTCTGTCTAAATTTTAATGAATATAGTCATGTTTGTCAAATTTTCTTATTTATAAGAACAAGGGCTGCTACATTGCAACTGTCCATTTGGATAATTTTTTTAGTTTGCATCATGGATGTGCAATAAGCTGCGGTTCATGCTCCACAAAATGGGTATATCATTAGTGAATCAAACCATTTGGACTGGAAGGGGGATCAATCGATGATTAGAAGAATCATGGCAACCTTGGCCGTGCTGGCTATGATTGTATACATAGCCGGGGCACAGGCAATGGACTCAAACGCAGCTAAGGCTGACGATACGGATGGCATGATGGATATGAACAGTGCGATGACACCGGTGGAGCATTTGACCCCGGCGGTTAACGCGCTCTATCCGGTCGGCTCGAGGGTCTTGATTGATACCGATCACATGGATGGCATGCAGGGTGCTGTGGGAATCGTAACAGGTACATTTGACACCACGCTCTATGCGGTGGACTATATCAGCGACAGCGGCGAGGCCGTCATGAACCACCGCTGGGTGATCGCCGAGGAGATTGGAGGCGGCAAGGACAAAGCCTATGTGGTCGGCGATACCGTGACGCTTGGTTTCGGCCACATGGGCGGACATGGCGGTGCGGGCATGAGCGCGGTCATCACTTCGGTGGTGAATGGGCCGGCCTACATGGTTGATTACGATCCGACTGATGGCAGTGACAGGGTGGTTAACCACCAGTGGATGGCAGAGTTCGAGCTGCTCCCGGTATCATAATTGCCCTGTATCTCATACCTGAACACAAAAGCCCCGCAATGCGCTATCCCATGATAAGCCTTGCGGGGCTCTCTTGATCTTGCTGCTTGCCAGTTTATTTGGCGATGCTTTGTCATTCGCTGCCCAGTAAAAATTCCAGTATCCGCTGCGTCTGCCCAAAGACCCCATGGCCCACATTAGGCAAAAGAACGCAAGCGGCCTTCGGTGCAAACTGCCTGATCCGGCTGAGGCTCTTTTGGGCATTCAGCAGCATATCACTGTCGCCGAATACGACAAGCGTTGGCATCGTAAGCCTTTGGAGCTCGGCATCGCGAAATACCGGAAGCACAGCATAACGTGGCTTCTCGTATTTATTAATCAACAGGATGAATTCAAGCGCTTTGCGCATTCCCTCCGCTTCCTCCGGACTCTTGGCATTCACGCCCAGCACACCAGAGATCACCTTTGAACTGTTGCCGCGGGCAGAGAATTTTTTTATCAGCATTCGCAGCATGAAATCGCGCCGTTGCATAAAAAGCCCGCCGGGACAAAGAAGAACGAGACTTTTGACCTTTTCCGGGTGGATGGTCGCATAGCGCAGCGCCATCCATCCGCCAAGGGAAAGGCCCACAATGGAGCACTTTTCAAGGCCAAGCCCTCCGAGTACTTCATCCAACCACTGCTGGTAGGCGCCGCTTTGATAAGCTGGCCGGCTCTGTGCGGACAAGCCCGCCTCCCCGATGAGGTCGACAGCGAACACATGGTAATGCATACTTAACAGCGGAACATCGGAAAACCAGCAGAAGGAATTCGACAAGCTCCCGTGAAGCAGCACCAACGCCGGGTTTTGCGGATTCCCGGATTCAATAACGAACGTTTCGCCGCAGGTAGTCGGGATGTGATATTGTTTGTTTTCAACAGGCCACGCCGCAAGGATGTTTTTATATCCATCCAGTATCATCCGCCGGCCTTCCTCACTCCTGTAAATCGTAGCCATCACGCATCCTCCTTCAGCAGCCAGTTTTCCGCCTGATAAAAATCATCAAAGGCATGAAACAGATTCCCCCGGTTTGCTTCCATGAGAAAATCCTTGAATTTTCCCCTGATGTTTTCGGTATCCATTACGGCCACGGCTTTGACATTGTAGTTGGCCAGCTTTTGCAATACCAGTCCTGCGACACGGGTGGAAAGGTGAAGAAACTCTTCCGACAGGCAGCCTGCGGGCAGCAGCACCCTGTTTGTGCCGTTTTCCGCGCAGGCTGACACAATGGAAAGGCCGTCCGTTTCTTCCCAGATTTGGCCGGAAACGACTTTGATATAGTCCGTTCCGTTTTTTTGAACCCTTTCATATTCCATGGGCAAGTCACGTCCTTTTCCCCTCATTGTCTGAGTATCTGCCGCAAGCGGAAGTGCGACAGACCGCACCTTCTCGATCCATTTCAGTTCATATTCAAAGGAATCACGAATGTTTTCAATTGCCAACTCCAAAATGGCCGATTCGTATGGCGTACCGCTGCCGGATGAAACCTGGCCTCGAGTGGCAAGCACCGCGCCTTTCACTTCGTTGCCGTATTGATCAAGCAAGGTTTCGAGTTCTTGCTTTGTAAGGTTTCCGCCAAACACAAGCTGCATCAGAAAGGGTTTTTTCAATTCCGGTATTTCCGGAAAGCCCAGTGACAGACGGCGCAATTCTCTCATCCCGCTATCCGTCAGCGTATAGACCTTTCTTGTGGGGGATGCGTCGCCATGCTGGATGTGGGCACTGACAAAGCCTTCGTTTTCAAGCTCGGCAAGCGCACGGTAAATTTGGCTGTTGTTCCCCGACCAGTATAGGATGGGCGACTTCTGCATTGCCTTTTTCATATCGTATCCCGTGAGGGGGTTGTTTCGAAGCAGACCCAATAGTGCATGCTGAATGTCCACGACAATACCTCCTTAAGTAACATAGGTTAATAGTAACATATGTTTAAGATGGTGTCAATAGTGCGATGAAAAAATTCCAATAGCCCAATAGCCTGGCTTGGCTGGACCGATATGTAAACAATCTGAACATCGAAAACCGTCTGATCCCGATGTCCACGGTGATCGGCATGCTGAAGATGCTGGTTTGCCTTTTGCTTGACGCGTACTGCGTATCCATGCTGGCCCGAGACGAAAGCAATGTATAAAAGGGAGCGCTTTGCAGGCAAACGTACTGAAAAAAAGAAAAAGCCCAGCTCCTCCTTTGGCGACAAGACATTCAATGTCATCTACGAAAAGAAGCACTGCAAGCGATAGCATGGCAGTATGGCTGTTGAGTTGGCCGGGATTGCATGCTATGCAAGCGGCCCGCGCACCTTACACAGCCGGGCGGCATGGATGCAATGGAAGGGGCGCTGCCCATTCACATCCAGCCAAAATTATCCTCCATCCGATGCTTGTCAGGGTTGCACTCTAGTAAAAAATGCTGTATAATGCCAATATGGGATAAGCGATTTGTATATAACGGTGCTGCATGGAGGTTTTTATATCTCCAGCGCTTTTGTCTGTGCAGCGAAAGCTGCAGGGTGTTTTGTTTAACATGCAAGAAGTTGCATGTTCACATATCCCAATTATAATTGGAAAGGATGGAACCACCCATGAAAAAGCTACTGGCGCTACTCCTGATCGTCCTCCTGGCCCTGCCCGCAACCGTCCCCGCCCTGGCACAAAGCTATGAGGTTACCGAACCCATCACCATACAATGGTGGCACGCCCATGAGGACCAGTTCAGCGAACAGATCAAGTACATGGTAGACAAGTTCCATGAAGCGAACCCCCTGATCACCGTTGAGCCCGTATACATCGGCTCCTACGGGGAGATCAATACCCAGCTTATCGCGGCTGTCGCCTCCGGCGAGGTGCCCGCGCTGTCCACCTGCAACACATCATACCCAGCCGCATACGGCGCGGCCGGCATCTGCGAAGTGCTGGATCCGTACATTGAGGCTACGGGCTATGACGTAAAGGACTTTGGCGAGGGTCTTATCGCCTCCACCAGCTATAATGGACAGCAAATTTGCCTGCCCTATCTGATTTCCACCCAGGTCATGTACTACAACAAGACCGTTGCCGAAGCCGAGGGCATTGCAATGCCCAAGACCTTTGACGAGATGGAGGAGTTCCTCAAGAAGGCCACCGTCTTCAACGCCGACGGCACCACCAAGCGCTACGGCACCGTGTTTGGCGGCTGGGATTACTGGTATTATGAAATGCTGTACAAGAACAACGGCGTGAAGGTCATCAACGAGGATGGCGTGACCACCGATTTGAACGGCGAGGCCGCCCTGTACATCACCAACAAAATCAACGAGTGGATCAAGGCCGGCTATGCCTACTACGCCTACGGCACCGACGCTTCCCCCAACATGCGCCAACTGTTCTGGGACGGCGGCGCCTTCAGCGTGTTCCATACCTCCTCCCTGTACGACACGTACGTAAAATCCTCCAAATTTGAAGTGGGCATGGCGTGGCTGCCCGGCGGCAACGACGGCGAAACCTTCAAAAGCGAAGTGGGCGGCGCGGCCATCCTGATTCCTGCCAGGGCTTCCCAGGCCCAGAAGAACGCGGCCTGGCAGTTCCTGACCTTTATGACCAGCCCGGAAATCAACCTCTACTGGGCCGACGCAACAGGCTATTTCCCCACCCGGCAGAGCGTGCTAAAGACCGATGCCGTGAAGGATTACCTCACCCGCAAGCCCGCCATGGAATCGGTGATGAGCATGTCCGCCTGGATCAACCCCCGCGATCAGCACCCGGTGTATGACACCGTGGCCAACCTGTGGCGCCATGCTCTGGCCAAGATCTTTGTGGAAGGCGCTCCCGTCCAGGAAACGCTGGACCAGTTGGCGTTGGAGGTCACCGAAAACCTGGAAGATCAATAAGCTGTTTCTCAAAAATGACTTTGTCAGCATGATTCGTGTTTTGAGTCTTGCCCTATAAGGGGAAGCCGTTGCATGCATGTCTCGACACTTATGTTCTGGTCAGCATGGGGGGAGGGAAACCTCTCCCCAGTTTGGTATTTATTGAGGTGAATCTATGACTAACCAAGTAACCGCATCATCCCAACTCCTTTTGCGCAGGCAAAAACGCACAGGAACCGCATCCATCGTGCTGCTGGTTCTGGGCGCGCTGATAACGCTTACGGGGATTTTTGGCTACATGACGGGCGATTTGCAAGTCGCATTTTTGCAGCCCCTGGCCAATGAGGTTTACGCGGCCCGGTCAGTAGCCCAGAACGCCGCCCAAGCGGTGAGCGGAACAACCTATCCCTTTGGGGAAGGCTTTAGCCTTCTTACCTGGGACGGAGGAATTTCGCTGGGTTTTTTAAGCAATATCATGAATACCGCCATCATCCTGATTCTGTTCGGGGGCATGCTGATTTATAACAGTATCATGCTCAAGCTCCAGCCTTGGGAGAGAATGAAGGACCTGTTCTTTGTGGAACCAGCGGTGTTCTTTTTCCTATTGTTCGTGTACTACCCTGTGATTGATCTTGTCCGGATCAGCTTTACGGATATGCGTATGCTCAGCGATGCCACCTTCAGCTTCGAAGGGCTGAAAAATTACACCTGGCTGTTCAAGGGAACGGGACTCAAGTACTTTTTGGAATCCCTGTCCATCACCGCCACCTATACCTTCTGGGAGCTGTTCATCACCCTGGTGGGGGGCATGCTGCTGGCCCTTTTGTTCAACCGCATGACCAGGGGCTTCAACGCCATGCGAGCAGTGGTCTTTATGCCCAAGTACATTGCCGTGGCCACCAGCGCCGTGGTGTTTATCTGGATATTGAATGGACGCTTTGGCATATTAAACAACTTCCTTGCTGCTCTTGGTGTGAAGGGGCCGGACTGGCTGAATCAGGCGGATACGGCGCTGACGGGCATTTTGTTCCTCACCGCCTGGCGCGTGGTGGGCTATGCCATGATGATTTATCTTTCCGCCATGAAGGGAATCCCGAAGGATTACTACGAAGCAGCGGCCATCGACGGCGCTGATCCTGTGCACCGCTTCCGCTTCATCACCCTGCCGCTGCTGGCGCCAACCACGCTGTTTTTGGCCGTAACCACCTTTATCGCCAGCATGAAGGTTTTCCAGTCGGTGGAGGTGATGACCAACGGCGGCCCAGGCAAATCCACCAACGTGCTGGTGCAGTGGATCTACCTTCTCTCCTTCGAAGAATTCCGCGTTGCAAGGGCTGCCGCCGTGTCCCTTGTATTTTTCCTGATTCTGCTGGTATGCACCGCCGTCACCATGCGCTACAGCAACCGCAGCGTCAACTATGATTCGTAAGGAGGGGAAGGCACCATGAAAACAGGACACATTCAAAGAATGCGGCAATCGGGCTGGTTTGACGTGCTGGCCTTCTTCCTTGCGGCTGCGCTCGTCTTTCTAGGGGTTTTTATTTGGGGGCTTATAAGCTACAACAGCATCACTGCTTCCCTTCCTGCCAATGCCAGCGCGTATGAGATCAAAACCGCCTACGGATTTTTGTCCGCCAACCATAAAACGTTCTTTGTTCTGGGGGCTTCCCTTTTTGTGTTTTCCCTGCTGGGTTTTGCGGGGATGCGCTTTCTTACCCCCCTTGTACGCCGTCATGCCGGTACCGTGAAGGCTGCGGCAAAGGTCCGTGTGGTGCTGCAATATGCGGGTGCCATTGCCGTGACACTGATCATGCTCTTCCCCATGTACTGGATGGTGGTCTCCTCCTTAAAATCCAGTGAGGAGCTGCTTTTGGCCGTACCCACCCTCTGGCCGGAAAGCCTGCGCTTTGACAACTATGTGAATGTTTTAAATCGTGTCCCCTTTGGGCTGTACTTTTTCAACACCCTGGTTTCCACCTTCCTCATGATGGCAGGGGAGCTTACGCTGGGGGTGGCGGCGGCGTACGGCTTTTCCAAGGGAAAGTTCAAGGGCAAAAACGCGCTGTTCATACTGGTGCTGGGCGCGCTGATGGTGCCCGTCCAGGTTACCTTCGTACCCATCTATGTGATGGTAGCCCGTCTGGGCTGGCTGAACACCTTTGCCGGGATTGTCGTGCCGAATCTTGTATCCGCCTACTTCATCTTTATGCTCAGGCAAACCTTTCTCACCGTGGATGACAGCTATCTGGAAGCCGGACGGGTGGACGGCATGGGCCGCATCGGCTCCATCTTTCATGTGCTGATGCCCATGTGCGCACCAACCCTCATCACCATCAGCATCATCACCTTCATCAACGGCTGGAACAGCTACTTCTGGCCCAGAATGGTAGCGCCCCTGGAGTTTAGGCGCACACTGGCGGTGGGCATCGTGTTCCTTCGGCGCACGTTTGCCGGCATCGTCACGGCCAACTACAACGAGATCATGGCCGGTGCGGTGCTGGGCATATTGCCCATTGTGATACTGTTTCTGGTGATGCAAAAGTACATCATGACCGGCATGAGCAAGGCGGCCATGAAATGAGGGAAAGCAGAATGTGTAAACGGCTGTTTGCCATCTTGGCTGCGTGCATGCTTCTGTTGATGGCGGCGCAGGTGCTAGCCGAAACCCGGTATGATGAAGTGTTCGATGCCTCACAGGACAGCGGAAGGTTCACTGCCAGGTTCCTTTCCCTGCTTTCCCCCGACGGATTGAAATCAGGGGACGCTACCATTTTGACCTCTCCCGACGGCAAGGTCATGCTGCTGGATGCCGGGGAACCGGAGTGTGTTGACCAGGTGGAGGCAGCCCTTCGCGCCCTTCATGTGACCCGCATCGATTACCTGGTGGCCTCCCATCCCCATGTGGATCATATCGGGGGCTTTGCAAAAATCCTGCAAACCTTTCCCGTGGGGGCCGTGTACACCAGCTCCGTTATGTATCCCACTTCCCATGTAATGGCCTATATGGAAGAAATCCAAAAGCAAAGCATCCCCCATATATTCCTTTCGGAAGGGGATACCTTTGACTTTGGCGGTTTTATCACGGTGGAAGTGTTCCATCCCGCCGCTGAAATTGTATATTACGAGGGTTACCCGGAAAACAGCACCCAGTTTGTAAACGACTTGTCGCTTTTGCTTCGTTTTTCCTATAAGGAGTCCAGCATGCTCTTTGGCGGCGACCTGTATACCACCCCGGAGAGGATGTTAGCCCAAAAGTATGGCGGGCGCCTGAAAAGCGATGTGTTCAAGGTGGGGCACCACGGCGCAGCCACATCCTCATCCAAACCCTACCGGGAGGCCATCTCCCCGAAAATTGCCGTGATGGTCAGCCATACCTTGTCGGACCTGGGCATTTATCAAAAGTACAGAAAAATGGGTGCGGACACCTATATCACGTATTTTGACGGGAGTGTATACCTATCGACTGAAGGTGACGGAACGTATGATGTAATAACGGAAAAAGACAGGGCAACGGATTTTCTGGACTGAGGAAGCCGAATGAGTTTTATGTTGATATAAAGATTCCTTGCTTGCGGCGGTATGTAAATTGTTATGAACTTAAAACAGGCACAATCGTTGACATAATGGGTACGGCTATGTATGATAAGCATATACGAAAATGTTTCGCAATTGAATAATACTTCATACGGCAGGGAGATGACATAGATGGCAAACAGGAAGCCTGAAAAGGGGAAATCAATATGCGTCATGATCGGCGATGTCAGCTATGATTTTTCCTCAGAACTGATGAACGGCATCAACGATGCCGCCAACAGGGAAAAAGTGCAGCTTTTTTATATGACGGGCATGCAAAAACATACAGACCAAATTGATCCGGACAAAGAGCAAGAAACAGCCTCCCGCCACAACAGCATCTATGATTATGCGAAGCTGGTCGGTGCGGATGCTTACATCATCTCGTGCGGATCGCTTTCCGGCTTGTACAGCGATGATGCGTATCGGGAATTTCTGAAGCGATTTGAAGGCAATGCTTACGTAGCCCTTCAAAAAGATGTGTCCGGCCCCGGAAAAGCCAGCATTACCATCGACAATTACAACAGTTTTTGCCAATGCATTGAACACCTCATTTCGGAACACGGCTATCAAAAAATCGCCTGCGTTTCCGGCCCGAAGGAGCATCCCGAAGCCAGAGAGCGGTTACGCGCTTATCAAAGCTTATTTCAGATCATCCCGGTCTTGACGCTATCGCGTTTTGCAATGATGAGATGGCGAAAGCCGGGTACAGGGTATGTGCGAAACTGGGTCTGATGGTCGGCAAGGATATTGCCATAACGGGATTTGACAACTTCACCACAGGCCGCACCCTGACGCCTCCACTGACAACCATTTCCCAAAATGCCTACGAAATGGGCGAACTGGCTGTGAAGCAGGCTATCGCTCTGGCAGAAGGGAAGCACCTTGGGCCCGAAAAGCTTTTGACCCATTTGCACATACGCAATTCATGCGGCTGCACCCCCGGCAGGTACTCAATTGTATTTGAAGCGGAAGTAACGGATGAAAGGCAATATGTGAACGATGTGCTTCGGAACATGCAGGATGATCTTACAGGGATATTTGCCCGGGTTGGGAAGGAACACTGCACAGCCTTGCTTGGGAAGCTTACGGACCATATCGCATCCCTGGCGCTTGAAGACCCGCTAGCGCCTGTGGACGAGCAAGCGCTTGCCTTATGGCTGGCATGGTTTGCCTCGGAGCTTTGCTTCTCCAGCGTATTGATCGCCGAACGATTGCATGGCTACCTCATGCATGCGGCTGACAGACAGGAGCTGCCTTCCGTCAAAAAACTAAACCGCATCCTGCTTTTTACCCAGGGATTCCTATTTTCCTATGAAGTTCGTGAGGCTGAGAAGCGGTTTGAAAGCTTCCGTGCCCAGTCCTGGTTTGTACCGGAGTTCATTCGTGATCTGGTTGTTCTGGAAGATGAGGATGAGGGTGTTTTTCGAAGTGTTGTGGAAAGGCTTCACGGCATACAGCTTTACAGCGTGTACATATGCCTGCTCCCGGAGCCTCAGGTCTTGAGAGAATCAGGCATGTACAGCATACCGGACAGGATACTGCTTGCCGCGTACCAAAGCGGCGGCATTGCAAGGGCCTATCCGCGCTCCCAGATGCCCGTTATCGATACGGAGCACACGCTGCGACATCTCCCGAACCTTGCGGATACTGCCCATTTGATCAGCTTCAGCATTTTCTCCGGAAATGTTCAGTATGGGATTCTCCTGTGTGAGGCGAATAAGGATAGGATCCCCCTTCTTCATGTGATTGGCATGCAGCTTGGCATCCTTGTCAACTTCCTGGACTTGAAAAGCAAGGAAAGGATCGTGGGACGCGAGTTGGAGCATATCCGTGAAAGGATTGAGATACTGAACTTTCTCTCCGAATATGACACGCTGTGCAGTGTGTTCAACCGCCGGGGTTTCATAGAACGCGCCATCCGCATGAATCGGGACAATGTCGGGAAGCATGCCCTCTGCGTATTCATGGATCTTGATCACCTGAAGGAGATCAACGATAATTTCGGCCACTCAGCGGGAGACGACGCCATTTGCGTTGTCAGCAATATCCTGAAAAGAACGGTGCGCAGCGGAGACCTGATTGCACGCATCGGCGGGGACGAGTTCGTCGGTATGTTCATTACGGATAATCAGGACTTTGAAGGTACGTTTCGTACAAGGCTCAAAGAAGCGTTTGAGGAATACAATCAAAGCTCCGGCAAGCCCTATTTCGTGGAGGCCTCTGTGGGCGTTACGGGCTTTACGTGCAGGCAGGGGCTGGAGATCAGCAAGATCATCAATGATGCCGACCGCTATCTCTATGAAGAAAAGAAACACAGACGTCCGTCCGCATTGAAATAGTTCCCTTCTGTTCAGCTTGTCCTTACGCAAGGCATGTCATTGCTCCAGCATGCCAAGATGAAGAACCCGTTGAATGCCCAGGTGTCTTTGCCGGGGAATGCCGCGATGATGGCATGCGGCAGCAAAAGATCAATGGCTATCAAATCAATCTCTATCGCTTTAGCAGCCAACAATGCTGCTTCTGCGCTCCACCAGCACCACATCATGCCATTGGCCGTCAGGCATTTTTCCGAACCTTTCCCGTATGCCGATCTCGCGGAAGCCGCATTTTTTGCATAGCGCTCTGCTGGCTGCATTCTCTTTAACGATTTCACCCTGGATGCTCCAATAGCCTTCGGTTTCGGAGCACCGTATCAGCTCCGTCAGCAGCGCGCTTCCCACGCCTTGGCCCCTGCTTGCTTTGCCGATATAAACGCTTGCTTCAGCAATCCCCGAATACACGCACCTGCTGGAAACCGGAGCCAATGCCGCCCAGCCTAAAACCGTATCCCCTGACTTTGCAACCAACCGGCAGTTTTCACAATGCTCCCGGTCCCATTCCGCTAAGCTGGGAATATTTTGTAAAAACGTAGCCATTCCGGTTTCTATGCCTTCAAAAAGAATGGCAGAGATTTTCGGCCAATCAGCCGGTTTCATTTCTTCTACCGAAAAATCCATAAAGCTCCCTCCTGCTGTTCCACTGCTTTAACAATGCTTGCTGTTTGCAACTGCGTCCGTGAGCAGTGTCAAGCTTTCAAATACCTGCTCCCTTTTGTCTTCCGTTATTGCTTCAAGGATGCATTTGAAGTAATCTGTCATACTGTCCTCTATGCTCTGAAATACACTTTGGCCTTTTTTTGTGAGCTGTATGCAGACATACCTGCGGTTGCTGGAATCCACATCGCGGTCTGCCAAACCGGCTTCGACCAGGTTTTCGGTCGTGCGGCTCATGGTGCTTTTGTCTACACACAGCAAATCAGCCAGATCGATCAGCGAGATTGTTCCCTTCCGCCCGATTTCAACAATGGCATGGCACTGTGTAATCGTAATGCCGCAGCAGGAGGCATCGTTCTTTTCAAGAATGCCTAGGCTTCTAATGAGCATCCGAATCAGCTCCCGAAGATTTTTGCTTCCCTGATCGAGCATATCATCACCCCGGTATTATTTTAACATACAACAGTTGTATAATGCAACAATAGTGCGGAAGGTTTTAACGCTCCCGGTATATAAATCGTTCGACAATAAACCGCAGCAACTGATATCAAAATACAGGATAATAAAAAGGATAATCGCGGATTTTTTGTTTTCTAGTACAATGAATCAAGCTTTTGGCGTACAAAAAACGTTGCGGCCGCAAAGGCTATGGCATACAATTCTTTTTCGACTGCCCCTTGTTGAAAGGGTTTTTTTCCATGGACTCATCCTGAAGGAGGGACCACCATGCAAAGCTTCACTTTATCACTTTCGGACTATTTGATCCTCCGGGCAGCCGCCCAGAATATGCAGGATAGGCAGGAAAGACTGCTCCTTGATCTGACTGGGGAAAAACGAAAGCCGATCATTGACAACATCATTAACCTGGACCTGGCGATATCACGCTGCAACAGGCGGGAGTGTTCGTTTACTGCTGTTGAGTGCGATTTGCTTACAAAGGCACTGGAGCTTTACCAGGATGTTTTGCCCCAAAGCAGCAACGCGCACGGTATGATTCCGTCATTATTCAGCATGCTCTCAATGCTCCTTGAAGAGACTCAGGCTGAGGAGAGGATATACCTCATTCAAGCTTAATGTACGACCAGGCATCTTTTTACAGGGATACGGCATCAACGATTTGTTCCGCATCAAAATTGGCGTACCCAAGTATAACAGTGTTTTTCGGCAGGCTGCCCGCCGGCTCAATGTCATATTCGCTCAGGCCATATACCTTTACCCCTGCTTGCGCGGCGCGCCTGACCAAATCCCTTTCCGTAAGCTTCCCGTGATACGTCAAGAGCAGGTGCAGACCCGCATTCTCACCGGTGATTTCAATCAGGTTCCCGAATCTCATTTTCACCTGCTCCACAAGGGTATCCCTGCGGCCTTTGTACAGGTTCCGCATCCGGTTCAAATGCCTTTCAAAATGATTGCCTTCGATGAACCTTAACAATATGAACTGCTCAAAGCGTGACACCGTGGAGGAATAAAAGGAGAAGCCGAGCCGGTACTTTTCCAGCAGCTTTTCCGGGAGGACCATGTAACTGACGCGAATGGATGGTGCCAGGCTCTTGGAAAACGTGCTGATGTAGATGACCCGGTCTTCATCCATCCCCTGCAGCGCGGGGATAGGGCGGCCGCTGAACCGAAACTCGCTGTCATAATCGTCCTCGATAATATACCGGCCATCCTTAATGTTTGCCCATTTCAACAACTGAAGCCTCCTGTTGATTGGCATGACAATTCCCAGCGGAAAGTGGTGGGAAGGTGTGACATAGGCAATGCTGGCGGGGGTTTTTTTAAGCTGTTCAACGCTCAGGCCTTCCTGATCCAGCCCGACAAGCACCACGCTTGCATCGAAGCTTTTCAGTACCTGATAGGTCTTGCGGTAGCCGGGGTTCTCTACGGCATACACGCTTTCCTTTCCGATGATTTGAACAATCATGCCCAGCAGGTATTCCGTGCCGGCGCCGATAACAATTTGCTCCGCGGAGCAGTGTACACCACGGAACTCATGCAGATACCCGGCTATGTTCTCTCGAAGAGCATGGTCCCCCTGCGGATGCACGGCTGATAAAAATTGTGGCCGCCCGCCAGGAGAACATGCTTGTCACCTCCTTCCACCCGGAGCTGACTGATAATTCTGCGATGCATCAATATTTTTTGTCGATGGTCACATGATGGCATCAAAACAAAATGCACCCTCATAGAAACATTTATTTGGCTTGGACATATCATGATTCCAGCCAATGCTTTGTTCGGGGGTGTTTTGTTTGGAATATATCGTTCAGCCCGGGGATACTTTGTTTTTCATCGCGCAGCGGTTTAACACAACAGTATCTGCATTGTTAAGTGACAACCCGCAAATTACGGATCCGAACCTGATTGTTCCGGGGATGATCCTGACCATATCCGACGCGGTACCGACGCCTCCCACCCGGGTGTGCCCGCTTTTGCGCCGGGGCGACCGGGGCCGCGATGTACAAAGGCTGCAAATCCTTTTGCGTGTGGCAGGCTTCTCGCCGGGGCCGGCTGACGGCATATTCGGTGCGGCAACGCAGCGGGCACTCACCGCATTCCAGCGGAGTGTCAGGGAGATTGAAATCGTATCCGGTGTGGCTGATTTTGAAATGTGGACGGCGCTGGGGGCGGAGTGCGAGCCTGGCCCGGTGCTGCCGCCCGGCATTGTCAAATATATTGTTCGGCCTTTCGAATCCTTGTACATTATTGCCGCCCGGTTCAATGTAACGGTACAGGAAATATTGCAGGTGAATCCTGATATCCAAAATCCTGCCCGCATACTTGCCGGCCAGGAAATCAATGTTCCGGTCATTGAGAGTGATTGAATTCATGGGTTGGACAATGCCAGGGTACGGAAGTAGCGTCTCATCACAATTATTCCGCCGCATTCCAATGTTCAATCGATAAAATGGATGAGCTGTCCATATCAAGCCGTACGGCATTTTCAGCCCGGGGTGCCGAGTCAAAACCATAAAGAATAATGGCTTCCGGAGGCTTGTTCGTGTCATAGAAAAAATGGCAGCCGCTTGAGCCTGCATAGTATTCGCCGTCGGTCCACAACAGCAATTCGCCGTTCACCTCAATGGCTGCTTCTACATATGCGCCGGTGCCTGAACCCGGCAGAAGGTGAAGATTGCTCTCTCCGGCGGCCCCGCATACCGTTACCTGGGTGCGTCCCGTCTTGCTTAATCCTACATAGGATATGTAGACATAACGGTCGCAGTTGCTAACGGGAACAGCGATACAATAGGGCTCGGGTGTTGGCGAAGGGGTAGCGGTCGGTTCAGGTGTTTTGCCGGTGAGAAATGAGAATGTATCATCCATGACTGTTTCAAGGGTTGCCCTCAAATCTGCGCAAGCAATTTGCGCGCCGATGATGGACTGAACATTCTCTACATAAAAGCAAACATCTGCCACCGCGCCGTTTTCCGACAGGCGAATACGGGTATGGGTGCCGTCAGTCTCCGTCCAGTCTAGCAAACCATGTGAATTGCCATAAAAGTCAATCAACTCAATTTCGCCCGCTTCACAGGACACGGCTTCCTGCATTGTAATCAGGTCGCCCTTTACATGAAAGCGTACCAGCACAATGGAACCGAATGCCGGCAGCGGTGATATGGGGATTGTGCCAATGCTTTGTGAAAGCAAAGCAGGCGTCAGGATATGCCCGCGCCATACGATGGTATTATCGCTTGTCAAAATACCCTCTTGCGTCCAGGCAAAGGCTGTGCTTAAAGTCAATAAAAGAAGCAAACACATAACCCATGCAGCTACAGTTTTCATGGAGGGCTCCTTTCGTATTCTATGACCGGGCCCGAAAGGATGCAATCCTCCCGGGCCCGTTATAAACGCTTTATCCGTTTAGTGCTGCCAAAGCCTTGTAATCGTCCTTCAGGGAACTGTACAGCTTTTTGTACAGCTTGTAATATCCTTCATACGCCTTGGTATTTTCCGGAACGGGTGCCAGGTTATTCTCCGTTTTCACAATACGGTCGCAGGCCGCTTCCACGCTATCATAGACGCCTGTGCCGACACCGGCCAGGATGGCCGCTCCAAGGGCAGGACCTTCGTCGGCCTGAATTGTGGATACAGTGCAGCCGTATAGGTCAGAAAGCATCTGGCGCCACAGGGGGCTGCGCCCGCCGCCACCGCAAGCCATCATCTCCCGGATGGGCACGTGCATTTCACGGAACACATCCACGCATTCCGCCTGGGAATATGCCACGCCTTCCATGACGGCGCGAATGAGATGGCTCCTGTCATGCATGGCGGACAAACCGAAGAACACGCCGCGGCAATCGGGGTCGGGATGCGGGGAACGCTCACCCATCAAATAGGGAAGGTAGATAAGGCCCTGCGCACCGATGGGTACGCTTTCCGCTTTTTCCGTCATGACCACATAAGGATCCACGCCGCGGGATTTTGCTTCCTGCACTTCCATAAGGCAGCAGGTATCCCGCAGCCAACGAAGGGAAAGGCCGGCGGCCTGGGTGCAGCTCATCACCGTCCACTTTCCGGGTACGGAGGCACACAGTGTATGCACCCGCCCTTCGGGATCGATGGAGACCGTGTCGGATACGGCGTATACCACACCGGAGGTGCCAAGCGTCGTAAACGCCCGGCCGGAGCGAACCACGCCTGTGCCCACCGCGGCGGCGGCATTGTCGCCAGCACCGCCCACCACGACCGTGCCGGGGAGAAGGCCTGTTGCCTTTGCGCCTGCCTCGTGGACCTTGCCCGTCACATCGGGAGATTCATACATTCTGGCCAGCAAATCTTCCGAAATATCCAGCATTTCAAGCATTTCCCTGGACCAAATGCGCTTTGGCACGTCCATCAATTGCATGCCGGCGGCATCGGATACTTCCGTGGCGAATTCGCCGGTGAGCTTGAAGCGGATAAAATCCTTGGGCAAAAGGATATGGGCGCACTTTGCGTAAACCTCCGGCTGGTTTTGCTTGACCCACATGATTTTGGCAGCCGTAAAGCCTGTCATGGGCGGGTTTGCCGTTATTTCAATCACGCGCTTTCGACCTAAGCGCCGCGCCATTTCATCGCACTGCTCCCCGGTACGCTGGTCGCACCAGATGATGGCGTTGCGCAGCACATTGCCGTCCTTATCCAGCATGGTCAGCCCGTGCATCTGCCCGGAAAGGCCCACGCCTATCACATCGCGGGGGTTCACGTTCCCTTTTTCAAGCACCATGCGGATACCTTCCGCGGCTGCCCGCCACCAGTCCTCCGGGTCTTGCTCAGCCCAGCCGTTTCTGGGCTGGTACATGGGATATTCGACGGTATGAGAGCTTTGCGGGCGGCCATCCTCGGAAAATAATACGGTTTTGGTGCCGGAGGTACCAAGATCGATGCCCAGAAGGTATGCCATGGTGTTGCCTCACTTTCATAGCGTTTTTGGAATTATGCCTCCAGCTCTTCAAACCTTCGGCACAATGTGTATTTGGAAATGGCGCTGCTCATGGGATTTATGCAGTATGTGTTCAGTATGTCCCGGATGTGTGGGGGCATCACCCGGTTATACTTTACTTCCAGTATGGTCATGGGGTCGTCCAGCGGCGATATGGTGGGCAGGTAGGGATCGAAGATGTCATACTTTTTCAGGCCTGTGCGCAGCTGCTTATCAAAGGTAATGCGTACTTCCTCCGCAGGGTGAAGATACGCCTCCCGAATGTAATCCACCACCACCACGGGCTTTAACAGATTGATTGTCATTTCCCTGAACATGTCGCGCAGAAGCCCGCTGCGGGTGCGCTCCAGCCCGGTGGGGTCGCCCGCCATCAACTGGTCGCAAAGGCTCCTTGGGATTTCCACGGAGCGTTTGGAAATGAGGCTGCCCATCTTGCTTTTGCATTCCAGCATGATTTTGCTGTCCTGCATATTATAGATGCGGATGCGGTACTTTTCACGGGCCGGTACGCCGCTGATTTTGTCATGGAGGGCGTTGTCAAACACACCGTCGAAATAAAGCGAGCGTACGTGGTACTCATTGTATTCGTCGCCGTTGGGGTCGCGGTGCAGCAAATGATTCAGTATGTTGGACAGGACGGCATACTGCATGTCATTGACAAAGTATTTCAGCTCGTGCCGAAGCGGAACAGCCAATATATCACCTCCGGTGATTCGCTCAACGTCGGCTATGCCGACATTGAGCGAGCTTGCACGATTCACTTGTATGCCTTTGCACCGCCCTCGCTTTGCTTGTCCGGTGCCAGGCATACGGCCAGTGAATCGTGTAAGGAAAGCTTGCTACGCAAGCGCCCCGCGCGCCCAGCAAAGCCGGGCGACACGATTTCAATTGAAGGGGCTCTGCCCCTTCAATGCATCCCCGAGAACTTACTTAGCGAGTCTACCGCCGTGCTAGGTTTTTTCTCCTTCCGTCGCGGCTATGCCGTGCCACCTCCCTCAAGAGGGAGGCTTTTACTATCCTTGCAGGCTGGAATGGTTTACCGTATGTTGGAGGTGAGGGGAGTTGAACCCCTGTCACAAACATGCGGAGGAAACACCAATCCTTCTGCAATGGATGATTGTCTGGCACGTGAGAACCTCTCCGGGGGAGCAACGAGGGGGACGAGGCACCCTCGTTTGTAATCCGAAACCAGCGACATGTGCGGTGGTTTCGGAAGGATTTCGAAGAAATCCATTCTTTACACGATTCACTGGCCGTGCGATAAGTGCCAAGCAAGCGAAGCGCAGATTGGCGCGCAGGCGCACAAGTGAATCGTGTAACTCCCGACAAATGCAAAGCATTTGTCGGAACTAGGCTCCCGCCTCGGTTTGGCAGGCCACCAGTGTGGCATCGTGTACGCCTTCGATGTCCAGCATCCGGGCTACGATTTCGTGCTTTTCGCCAAGGCGCACTTCCACCGTCATTTCCGCACCGGCTCTTGTCAGCGTCTTGGAACGCAGGCGGTGCTGGCGGGCGGAGTGCTTGAGCTCCGACTCGATGTCGTATTCGGCTGCCTCGTCATAGTGGAGCACCAGCAGATAGCTGTTGGGGTTGTGGAATTTTACGAACGTCATGGCCAGCAATATGGCGGCGATGCCGATCACCGCCGCGATGCCCACCAGGTACAGCTCCGCACCAAAGAGGATGCCCATGGTCAGCGACCAGAACATGAAGGCGGTGTCCATGGGGTCCTTGACGGCGGTACGGAAACGAACAATGGACAGCGCACCTACCATACCCATCGACAGCGCGATATCGCTTTTGATGGCCATAACCACAGGCGTTGTGATGAGCGTGAGCATCACCAGCGTCATGGCAAAGGATGGGCTGTACAGCACACCCCGAAACGTCCTGCGGTAGATCCAGGCGATAATCAAACCCGCCACCAGGCCAATGCCCAAAGCCAGCACAACTTTCCAGGGCGTCAGGGCTTGAAACTGCTGGGAAAAGTAGGCGGACAGGGAAGGATTCTGCTGAACGATGTCCTGGGTGCTTACCGACAAAAGCTGAGAAAAAGCGTGCATACCAGCGCCTCCTGTGTTGATTCTTCTTACATTATACTGATAAGGAAATATCCGTCAAGAAAACGATGAATATTGTTATATTAATGCATCCGGAGGTATGGGCGGCCTTTGGCCAAAATACGCTGTCATGATGGAATCGGATAGGGTAAAGTATTTTTGAACGTACCCATAAAAGTAGTTTGGACGCAGCTTGAAAATGTTGCGGGAACGGTTAAGCCTTGCATTCCAGTAGCGCATGGCGCCTTCCATGGTGAGAGGAGAATCTATGTTAATTGCCTTATCATTTAGCTCCGCCCACCGGGCAAAGTGCAATTGCATTTCAGGCTCGATGATGGCGGCCAGTTCATTGAACGTATCGGTCATGACCTGTGTGGTGAATGATTTGAAGATTTCTCCCAGGCGGCGCAGGAATTCGCCCATCATGGAAAAGGAGGGGGTTTGTGCAAAGCCGAGGAAGCCGGTACCATTGACAGCGCCTATGGTGGGGGCGTCATAATAAAAAAAGCCTTCCAGGCCGATGGTTCTGCCATAAGATATGCCGGTGGGGATCATGGGCAGATGTATTTTGTCCAGCACGCGGCCATTGGGATCGGAGAAGTTCATTACTTCGCTGCCTGTGCGCAGCAGCTTGAAATTGGTGTGGTACCCGTCGGTCTGCCTGCTTAAGCCATCCAGATAAACGATCTTGTATTCGCCCGGGGAAATGGTTGCGCCGGCGGGAAACTGCCATTTGCGGGGGCGATTAAGGTTATCGCTCAGGCCATAGCCTTCCAGGCAGGCGGTCCGGGTAGAAAAGTTGTACAGCTCCACCCAGTCATTGCCGCTATCGTTGGAGGCCATGATTTCAGAAATATATACGCCGGTTTCGTTGGCGGCGAGCATGTTCCTCTCCGCCTGTGCGGCGCCTGCGACATTGTTGGGCATACCGGGCGTTGATGTTTGAAACACCTTCCAGTTGCCGCTGTCATCCCGGCCATAGGATGCGTCCATGGGCAGGTTATCGATTGCGGCCCTATCGATCAGCCGGCCATGGCTGTCGGAGAGGATCACGGTTTCCCGCTCTGCGCTTAAACGGAAGCTGGTGTGGGAGATTTTGTCGGCGGCAAGCAGCCGGTCCTTTCCGCTGCAAAAAACAAGGTAATAGCCGCGTGCGGGGATCACAGCATCCTTGGGGAAGAACCACTTCATGGGGTTGTTTTCCTTGTCGCTTAAGGCAAGGCCCGCAAGGGGCACGGGTTGGTCGGTATTGTTGTACAGCTCAATCCAGTCGGAAAGCTCCCCGTCTTCATCACTGATGCCTGTACGGGCGTCGGCCATCACCTCATTGATGCGGATAGCGCCTTCGGATACGGCATCTGAATTGCGGTAGCTCAAAAAGCCTTCCTTTGTGTTATCAAAGCCGGGACTGTATTCCTGGGTCTGCGTCCAGGAGATACCGTCGGCCAGAAGGGAAAAGGATACGTCGGCGTTCATGATAGGCACAGTGACCTCATGGATCACGTAAGCGCTGGGGTCGAACAGATAGATTGTTTCCCCGGCGGAGGACAGCTTGAACTTGGCGTGCAGCGTGCCCGAGGGATCGGCTCTGTTGGTATCGGAGGCAAACACGATCTGGCGGCCATTTGGGTTAAGCATTGATTTGGGAAACAGGAACTGGACCCGGTCGCTTCGGTCGGAAAGGCCCACACCGCCCATATCAATGGGATGATCGGAATTGTTCCATACTTCCAGCCAGTCGTTGAACTCGCCTTTTTCATCCGGGACGGCGGAGCTGTTGGCCGACATCACCTCACTGATTACAAGCCCCTGAAAATACGTCGAGGGCGTACCCTGCGGGGCATGTCCGTCAGGCGACTGTATGGAGGTTAAGGCGTGGGTCAGCGGCTCCTTGGGGAGGGTGTATACCATCAAGGCAAGAATGGCCAGCAAAAAAAGCAGGCTGGGAAGCACGGAAGGCTTCTTCCGCCCGGGCCCGCCGGATGGCATGCGCTTTTGTGGCGTGCGCGTGGTTGGTGTTACCTGCATCTGTAAAAAAGCTCCTTTGATCACAGGGCCGAAGAACGGAATCACAAGGCGTGAAGATGACGCTTTTGGCGTCAGCCATTTTGCATTATAGCACACAATTCTTCAGGCGAAAACTGGAAGAAATGGTTTCCATACAAATTTTGCAAGTATAAAGCACTTTTTATACATCAAAAGGGCTGCCATGCTTTTGCTCGGCAGCCCAATGATCCATTAAGAAAGCGGTGAAGGGTTAAGCATAATAGCGTCCGGGGGCATGGGCGGTTTCTCGCCGAAATACTCCACCATGGTGGCATTGGGCAGGTTGAAGTACTTTTGTACCATCTCATAAAAGAGCGTCGGACGCTTTCTGATGACATTGCGGGAACGGTCCAACCGCTGTTTCCAGTAACGCATGGCGCCTTCCGGCGTGAGGGGGGAATCAGCGTTGATCTTTTTCTCGTTCAATTCCGCCCATCGGCCAAAGTGCAAAGGTATTTCCGGCTCGATCTTTGCAACCAGCCCATTGAAAGTATCAAGCATGGTTTGCGTGGTGAACACCTGAAATATCTCCCCGAGGCGGCGCAGAAACTTTTCCTTCATTCCGTCATTCTCCAGGAGCTTGCGGATCAAGGTGTTGTTTACGTTTTGATCGCCAGCGCCTTTGGGGTCCATATAGGATTTGGGGCTGTCGAAAGCGGAATTAAACATGCCGTAATCCGAATCATAGAAGATCCAGCGCCACTTTTGCCCTTCTCCCTTGATTTTGTAGAAGCGGATGTTGCCCGCGTCGGAGTTGCCGAAGAACCAAACCAAAGCCATGTAATCAAAGTAGTTGTCCACGTCGACACGGTCTGTGATGTATTTCAGGTCATCGGAGTTTTTGCCCGGGGACAATGTTTTGGCTTTTTCTATCAATGCCTTGTACTCTTTGTTGCTGCCATAGTTGACATTGCTGAAGGACTCCAGGATGTCCATGTTGCCGGCCTTCTCCATGGGAATGCCCTCATGCTGTGCCACAAAGAACCGGTCCACCCGCTCCCGCATGTTGTAATGGCCCCAGTATTGGCCGTTTAAGTATACCACGACGGGATTGACTGCCTGGTGGACAACAGTGGTATCAATTTTGTCAATGAGCATGGATTGGTAAGCGTCATTGACACGGGTCCATACGTTATCGTTGCCGCTGTTGCGCAGCACAAACGACTTGTATTCGGTAAATGGCCGGCTTTCAAACAAAGATGCCTCGAAGGTGGGCTTGCCCTGGGCAGCCTTGGCCCGCACCTTGAAGGTTTTTTGCGGCATATCCAGGCTGTATTGCCCTTGCAGTCCAAACTCCATGCCCTGGGACAATACCTGCGAGCCGTCCAGCAGATAGTATTCCACGTGTCCGGGCCGGGGAACCTTGCCCAGGGTGCGATATACGGGATTGCCTCCGCCCATCAGCTTGAAGGGAAAAACCGATTTGTCAAGCGTACCTCCGGCAGAGAGCATGCCGTCTGTTTCGTTCCACAGCTCATTGGGGTCTGCCACCAGGGACACAATAGGCAGGCTATGGTATACGTTGATCAAATACGTTTGCGTGGCAACTTCGCTTGGCTGCAAATCCTGCCGAAAAGCCCTTGCCCTGAGGGGAGTCGTACTGGTGATTGCAATGGGGTTTCCGTCATACACGGAGTGCTGCTGGGTGGGTATGCTGCCGTCCAGTGTATAGTGGACGGTGGCCCCTTCCGGCACATGGATGGAAACGGAGACGGTTTCATAGTACATGCCGCCGGCCATGGAGAAGGAAGGTGATTTCGCAAATCCCAGAAAGCCGGTGCCGTTGACAGCACCCATGGTGGGGGCGTCATAATAAAAAAAGCCTTCCAGGCCGCTGGTTCTGCCATAAGAGATGTCTGTGGGAACCATCGGCAGATTTATCTTGTCCAGCACGCGGCCATTGGGATCGGAGAAGTTCATCACTTCGCTGCCTGTGCGCAGCAGCTTGAAATTGGTGTGGTACCCGTCGGTCTGCCTGCTTAAGCCATCCAGATAAACGATTTTGTATTCACCGGGATAGATGGCGGCGCCGGCAGGGAACTGCCACTTGCGGGGGCGGCCAAGGTTGTCGCTGAGGCCATACCCTTCCAGGTAGACGGTCTGGGTAGAACTGTTGTACAGTTCTACCCAGTCGCCGCCGCCGCCGTTGGAGGCCATGATTTCAGAAATGTATACGCCGGTTTCGTTGGCGGCGAGCATGTTCCTTTCCGCGTGGGCAGCGCCTGTCTTGTCGTTTGGCATGCCGGGCGTGGCCGTTTGGAACACTTTCCAACTGCCGCTCTCATCCCGGCCATAGGATGCGTCCATGGGCAGGTTATCGATCATGGCCCTGTCAATCAGCCGGCCTCGGCTGTCTGACAGGATAATGGTCTCCCGCTCCGCGCTGATGCGGAAATTGGTATGGGAGATCTTATCGGCGGCCAGCAGCTTATTTTTGCCGCTGCAGAAAACAAGATAATAGCCGCGTGCGGGGATCACGGCGTCTTTGGGGAAACGCCACTTCAAGGGTTCGTTTTCCTTGTCGCTCAAGGCAATGCCCGCCAGGGAAATGGGCTGGTCGGTATTGTTGTACAGCTCGATCCAGTCGCTAAGCTCCCCGTCCTCATCATAGATGCCTGTGCGGGCATCGGCCATCACCTCATTGATGCGTATGGCACCTTCGGTAACAGCGTTGGAGTTTCGATAGCTTAAAAAGCCTTCCTGGGTGTTCTCAAAGCCGGGGCTGTATTCCTGGGTCTGAACCCAGGAGGTGCCATCAGCCGCAAGGGCATAGGATACATCGGCATTCATGATGGGCACCGTGACTTCATGAATCACGTAAGCGCTGGGGTCGAACAGAAAAATTGTTTCTCCGGCGGATGATAGTTTGAACTTGGCGTGCAGCGTGCCCGCGGGATCGGCGCTGTTGGTATCGGAGGCAAATACGACCATGCGGCCACCAGGGGCCAGTGTACCTGCGGGGAAAAGGAACAGCACACGGTCGCTTCGGTCGGACAGGCCAACGCCGCTTAAATCGATGGGGCGGTCGGAACTGTTCCAAACCTCCACCCAGTCGTTGAACTCGCCGTTTTCATCCGGAACGGCGGAGCTGTTGGCCGACATCACCTCGCTGATCACAAGCCCCTGATAAAGATCAGAGGGCGTACCCTGAGGGGCTTGTCCGTCGGGCGACTGTATAGAAGTCGCGGCGTGGGTCAGCGGCTCCTTGGGGAGAATGGATACCATCAAAACGAGTATGGCCAACAGAAAAAGCAGGCTGGGAAGCACGGAAGGCTTCTTCCGCCGGGGCCCGCCGGAAGGCATGCGCTTTTGCGGCGAGCGGGATGTTGGTGTTACTTGCATCTGAAAAACGCTCCTTTCATCAGGGGGCGGTAAATCGGGCAACAAGTGCCCGGTAGGGGTAGTGCGTTACGTTGGCATGCTTTTAGCCAGTCATTTTGCATTATAGCATACAAACAATCAGACGAAAACTTTAATCCATAGTTCCTATGCAAATTTTGCAATAATCAAACGGACTTGGGTACGCTGCATAGAAGGAAGAGAGCATGGTATGCGGATTAATCTTGTTCATTGGTGACGCCGGCACTGGGGCATAAGGCGTAATGCGATAATTAGGCTCCTGAAGAATAAAATTATTGACAAACAATAATGTTGTGCGTACAATGGCATAGAAATTATTGAGAATCAATAATTCAAAGGAGTCATGAAGATGAAAAAAGAATGGTGGGTGTCAGGAACGCTGGCGGCGGGTTGCATCGCGCTGGCGCTTTTTGGCCAAAACGGCTCCGGTGGTGCGGATGTCATGTATGGCTTGACAGCACCTTTTCTATGGCTGGGGGCAGGATTAAGGGCGCTATCGCTTTCCGGCTTTATGGGGAATGTGCTGGCGCTATTGCTATACGCATCATTGTGCCTGTTGCCCATATGGCCCTTGTTCAAAAAATGCCGGCGGCCCAAGGGAAGATTTACACGCTTGCTGCTTGTGACCATGAGCGCATATCTGTTCTTTCTTTTATTTTTTATGGTGAACCCAACCATGATTCAAACGCTGTTTCATCCCCATTTGGCCGGTGCGCAGGACCCGATGGCAGCGGAAGTGCCGATTCTATGCATGTTCTTCTATTCCCTGCTGGCTGCTTATTGGATTCTTGGCATCATGGCGGATACGGAGCACCTGGCCATGCAGCTTCGGCGGCTGATGGTTGTGCTGGGTGCCGGGATGATTGTATCCGTATTTTATGTCAATGTGGCAAATCTCAAAAGCACGCTTGCTTTACCGAACACGGTTTCCAATGAAGCCTATCCCTTTGGTTTGGGTTTTCCGCTGATGGGAGTGCCTAAATCCCATCCTGCCTGTGACGGCCTGATAGCGGTCTTGCGCTTTGCATCAGACAGCGCACCAACGCTTTTGCTGTTTACCGTTTTACCCATGGCGGAAAAGCTTCTTATTAGCCTGGAAAGGAACTTTTTCAGCGAAGAAAACCAGCGCTATGCCGCCGCCATCGCACGTCGGTGCAAGCAGGTCATCATCCTGTCCCTTGGCGGGATGCTGCTGATGGGTGTGTTGCAATTGCTTCTGGCAAAGTGGATTGCCAACGTGAACATGACCGGCGAGGTACCCATTCTTGTGCTGATGGTATCTCTGGCAATGATGCTTTTGAGCCGCTATCTGGAAAGCAGCTTCAAAGTGTACCGGGAAAATCAAATGATGATTTGATACCAACATGGATTTGAGGGAGAGTCATGGCGATTGTCGTACATCTGGAGGAGCAACTGAGGTTCATGAAAATGACGTCCAAGCAGCTTTGCGAAAAGGTTGGCATCACCGAGGCCAACATGTCCATTTTGCGCAGCGGCAAGGCCAAGGGTGTCCGGTTTTCCACACTCAACCGTATCTGTTTTTTTCTTCAGTGCGATGTGGGCGACATACTCCATTTTGACGGGAAGGAAGAGAACAATGAGGAAACGGATATTGCTTTGGATTAATGGTCTTTTGCTTGTGGCATTGCTGTCCGGCTGTACGCTGGCAAGGCCGGAGGCTGCTGATACAGCGGGCGGTGACACTTTTTGCGGTTTCTGGCTGATATATGACCGGCGGGAAAATGAGGAAGAGCACGTGTTTGATGTGAACAGCGAGACAGAGCAAATGCTCCTGGCATATACAGGGACACTTGAAAACGAACTGGATGAGCCTGTACGTCAAACAAAGTACAGCTCTTCCGTGGGGGATGTTTCGCATAGCGTTCATCTGCTGAATGAAGAGGAGGAACAATATGAAATCAAAGGCACGATCTACCTGATTGATGAAGAGCAGAGCATGCGGGAGACGGATTATAATGAGGTATGGCTGCAAGGCGACGTGGTGCAGTCTTTTCTGGATTTTTATGTGCAACCGCCGGAGGGCAAGAGCCAGGATGGTATGATACAACCTGGTAAAAATACCATTGTATATATTCCTCAGGAACAAATCGACCGGCACGGTCAGGAGCTTATGCAAATAGCCGAAAAGGCAGGCATGCAACTAATACTGAAAAGTGAAAGCCCCCGTCAGTTGAAAGGCATTCCCGTTTATCAGCGTGCTGACGGAACCATCTATGCCGATGAAAGCAGCATGCACTGCCTCATGAATGATCATTCCAGCACTACCCATACCATGGAGCATACGCAGACCATCAATGGCAAAACAAACAAAAAGCGATTCTCAGTGACCATATCGGTCAATAGGATCGATGCTCTGCAAACGGTGCGGCTGGTGGAGATGGATGCGCAAAACGTGATGCTGCGCTCAACAGAAGCAACTCTCGAGTATATACAGTCGCTGGCAAAGCAGCAAAAGCCCTTTCGGGCGGGGAAGGATTGCGCCTATCTGATTGTGGAAGAAACGTACGGGACAACGCAGGGTGAAAGCCATGTCAAACGAACGGTGTACAGCCCCGCGAACAAGGATGCATACGAAAACCTTTTGCACACCTTCCATTTCCCTAAGGACAATGGGTTGACCGAGGCTGCTTTCATGAATATCGCGTTTTGATGGGCAGCTTGTTATTCCGCTTCCAGAATTGCAAATGTCTCCGACACGGCCTCATACGGCACATCGCCGATATGGGCCGTTACTTTGACGGTATACTTTCCGGGCGCGGCGGGGGAGCCGTCTTGCAGCTTGCCATTCCAGTAAAAGAAGGAGCCTGCCGGCGTCAGCTGCTGAGGCCTGGTGGGCTGATAGCTTACGAGGCGCTTGACGATTTTGCCGCTTTCATCCGCAATGGTTACGGACAACAGGCAGGGGTATTTGTGGTTGACAAGGATGGAAAGCTCCCGGCCTGTGCCGGGATCAAGCGCAGCGTCTGTCTTTACCTTCAGATCCGGATCACCGCTGATGGGCGGCACACACAATACGCGGCTGCCATGTACGGTGGTCCTGCCATTCTCTATCGTCACAAGCTGGATCATGACGTAGCCGTAGGTATCCTCACCCTGGGGCGCAAGCTCCAGCGTGCGCTGCTTCCGCCCGGCGGATATGGCACCCTTCTGGTCGCCGAAGTCGCCGCCCATCTCCTGATCGTCATACTTGAAATCGGGGCTGGCAAACTGCCATTTGCCGTTCAGGTAGTATACGAGCTGATAGGCCATCTGCGTTGGGCGGGCGGCGGTAAACTCAAAGGAAACGCTGCTTTGGCGAATGTCCAGCACTGTGTCGTAGAATGTAATGCCGGATATGATGCTGCTTTGTGCGGGAGGAATGCTTTCCGCCCTGTCGTATGTCATCAAAACAAAATCGTCTTCCTGGGGATAGATTTGGGGTGTAGAGGCGGAATGGTTCTCCAACAGATACCGGTAACTTTCAGATAGGGTGATCTGCCCGTCACGGTTCAAATCGGCTGCATATTCCCCGTGATAGCCCAGCCCGTCGGTCAGCGCGGAGGAGAAGTAAGACGCGCCTTGCACAGTATCCTTGCTGGACCAATACCAGCTTTCCTCGCTGCCTCCGGCGCTGGTGAGCACCTTGTACTCAGGTCCAAGGAAAGCCGCCTCCGTCGCACCGCCGCTGATGCCCTTGCCAATGAACGCACCGCTGTTGCAGGCGTCGATCAATAAAACCTTTGTGCCTGAAATGGTGGAGAATGCCTCCTCCAACTGGCGGGCGGTAATCGTCTCCTCCGAGACGCCGTCGGACAGCAAAAGTCCGGCCTCCAAATTCGGCTGTGAGGCGTCATAGATGCCATGGGTGCTGATGTAAAAGTAGGAGACATCATTATCATCCGCTTCGCCAAGGGTGTCCCAAATGGCCTGCTTCAGCGCGGCAACGGAAGATACGGACTTTTGCATCTCCTGCTTCAAAAAGGTCATTGTGCCGCCGGAAAGCACCTTGGCTACCGCTTCAATGTTGTTTCCGGAGGATGGATATGTATCCTCCTGGGACAGGAAATAGTCACAGGCCACATACAGCGCACGCCGCGTAACCGCATCCGGGTTTGTTAGCGCGATAACATTGTCTGCCAGGGTTGGCAGAATTTCGCAGGAGGAAAGAAGGAACAAAAGCGCCGGAATGCGTAACATATGCCAAAGCCGTTTTCCGCGGGTCACGACGCTTCTCCTCCTTCCTGATATACTTGTAACAGCCTGTAACCATTCTACAACATATTAGAGTAAAAAGCATTGGAAAAGTTCGCTTGTTACAATAATTTTACAATTTGTTACTGTTTATCAGGCATTTTCCAGTACATTCCACTATAACGGTATGACTGGAAAAATGCATAAAGCAGCAAATTCCTGCTTGCAACGTTCGGAAAAATAGTGTACAATACGCATATATTCCAGGGGAATGTTCGGATTATCGTGAGCAAGACTGGATTTATCCTTTTTTTGGAACCGTTTTGTTCGTGTTTTTCCTGCGGGAGGCATAGACGTACTTCATGGACGAGCTCAAGCGGGCCATCGAAACCTGGGGCCGGGGTATTGGCAGCGATATTGTGAAGGTGGACATGTTTTTGAACCACCGGATCGATGTGGGGCTTCTGACACAGATGGGGCAAGCCTTTTATGAAGCCTTTAGTGATGAACCGGTGGACCTGATTTTGACCATTGAGGCCAGCGGGATCGCGGCGGCAGTGGCAACCGCCCAGGCCTTTGGGAACATCCCCGTGGTGTTTGCCAAAAAGGGCGAGACCACCAATGTGGGCAAGGATGTATTCGTAAGCCGTGTTTATTCCTTCACCCACCGGAAGGAAAGCATGATCAGGGTGAGCAGGGAATACTTAAAGCCCATGCAGCGCGTGCTGATCATCGATGACTTTCTGGCCAACGGCGAGGCGGTGGAGGGACTTCGTGACATTTTGCATCAGGCGGGATGCGTGCTTGCCGGCGTTGGCATTTGCATTGAAAAGGGATTTCAGCCTGGCGGAAAACGCCTGAGGGAACTGGGGATCAAACTTACGTCTTTGGCAATCGTCGACGCGATACAGGACGGTAAAATCCTTGTGCGTGACGGCGGTTGATAAAGAAATAGAACAAACGCGACTTTAGAAAAACGGAGGAGAAACTATGTTGAAGAAGGTTTTGGCGTCTGCCCTGGCTCTGTTGCTCATGCTGGCAGCCCTGCCCGGCGTTGCGGAGTTTGCGCCCGTGGCCAAAGAAGACCTGAAGGTCGGTTTCATCTACATTGGCGATGTGGTTGACAAGGGATACACCTACGCCCATCACCAGGGCACCCTGGCCATGAAGGAAGCCCTTGGCCTTACCGATGAGCAGGTGATCGTCAAGACCAACGTGGCGGAAGACAGCGCTTGCGAAACCGCCATCCGCGAGCTTGTGGATGCCGGCTGCCAGATCATCTTCGGCAACAGCTTCGGCTATATGGACTTCTTTGAGGAGATGGCCATTGAATATCCCAATGTAATCTTCTCCCATGCCTCCGGCTACAAGTCCAACGATACAAACTTCAATAACTATTTCGGCGCCATCTATCAGGCCCGTTACCTCACCGGCATCGCCGCCGGCCTCAAGACCAAGTCCAACAAGATCGGCTTTGTGGGCGCCTATCCCTTTGCCGAGGTCATCGGCGGCTGCAACGCTTTCGCCCTGGGCGTGCAGAGCGTGAATCCCGACGCCGTGGTGTACATCAAGTTCATGAACACCTGGTATGATCCCACCCTGGAGCGCCAGACTGCCGAAGCCCTGCTGGACCTTGGCTGCGATGTGATCGCCCAGCACTGCGATACCACCATGCCCCAGGTGGCCGCCCAGGAACGCGGCGTGTGGGGCGTAGGCTACAACGCCGACATGAGCGTGGAAGCCCCCGATGCCGTTTTGACCGCTCCCGTCTGGAACTGGGGCGCTGTGGTGACCAAGGAAGTGCAGGAAGTGATCGAGGGCACCTGGAAGCCTGTGAACCTCTTCCTGGACATGGCCGATGGCCTGGTGGACATCGCTCCCCTGACCAAGAACGTTGCCGAAGGCACTGCCGAAGCCATCGAGGCCGCCCGCGCCAAGATCATGTCCCGCGAGTTCGACGTGTTCCACGGCCCCATCTATGACAACGAGGGCACCCTGCGCGTTGCGGAAGGCGAACAGTTGGACCGCGCTTACATCGCAGGTTCCATCGACTGGTTTGTCAAGGGCGTAGAAGTAAAATAAATGATGCATTAAAGAGCGGCCAGGCAACGCCTGGCTGCTTTTTTATGCATTTTTGCACATGGTGGTCTTTTGCACCGTTCTTTGCTACGCTTGAACGGTGCAAGCCCACGGTCAGCCATAAGTGTAAGGCATATTTGCTTCGCAAACTCCAACCAACCCGGCAAAGCCGTGTGAGGCGATTTCAAACGAGGGGACCGCGATCCCCTCGTTGCTCCCCCATCCCAAGCGGAGGCATCTTCATCGAGCTACGCTGACGTCTGCCGAATGTTCGCCTTATTGCCGGAAGATTCGTCCAAACGTGATTTGAATGTTCGCCTTTCTATTGAAATAGCACGAAAATTCAGGTATACTAGATATTAGTTTTTCCATGGTTAAGGAAGGTGCTTGCGTGCAAAAAACACATCCAGCGGTGCCCTATGCCATTGAACTTAAGGGCTTGTCCAAGCGGTTTGGCATGGTGAAAGCCAACCACAATATCCACCTTAAGGTTAAGCGGGGCGAAATATTGGCGCTGCTGGGGGAAAACGGCTCCGGCAAGACGACGCTGATGAACATGCTCTCAGGCATCTACAAGCCCGACAGCGGCCAAATCTTTCTGCATGGGCGGGAAGTGAACATCCGCTCCCCGAGGGAAGCCATCCAACTGGGCGTGGGCATGATCCATCAGCATTTCAAGCTGGTGGATGTATTGACGGCCAGAGAGAACATACTGCTGGGGGAAGGCGGCCGCAAGCGCCGTGATTTGAAAGCCTTGTGTGCCCGCTTCGGGCTTAACGTATCTCTGGACAAAAAGATATACGACATGTCCGTAGGCGAAAAGCAGACGGTGGAAATACTGAAGGTACTCGCAAGAGGCGCGGATATCCTGATCTTGGACGAGCCCACCGCTGTTTTAACGCCCCAGGAAACGGAGAAGCTGTTTGACATCCTTCGCAAAATGAGGGAGGATCAAAAGGCTGTCGTCATCATCACCCACAAGTTGAATGAGGTCATGGCCATCTCAGACCGTGTAACCATTTTACGCCGGGGCGAAAGCATTGATACCGTTGAAACGGCCCGAACCCATGTGCAGCATTTGACGGAGCTGATGGTGGGCCGGCCCGTGGATTTGAAAATCAGCCGTGCGGAAGTGGAGCCTGGTGAAGTTCTTCTGGATGTGAAAGAGGTAGCGGTCAAGGGCACCGAAGGCTTGGAACGGTTGAAAAATGTAAGCTTTGCCTTGCGTGAAGGGGAGATATTGGGTGTTGCCGGTGTGGCCGGCAGCGGGCAAAAGGAATTGTGCGAGGCAATTGCCGGGCTGCAATCAATCGATGCAGGCAGCATTACGCTGCAAGGCCAGAAGATTGACGGGCTGACGCCAAGGGACATCATACAAAAGGGCATTTCGATGTCCTTTATCCCGGAGGACAGGCTGGGCATGGGCCTGGTCGGCGGCATGAACCTGACGGACAACATGCTGCTCAAAACCTACCGGGATCAAAAGGGCTTTTTGCTCAGCCGCAAGCCGGCCCGTGCGCTGGCCAAACGGCTGATTGAAAGGCTGCAAATCTCCACCCCCGGCGTGCATATCCCTGTAAAGAAATTAAGCGGCGGCAACGTGCAAAAGGTGCTGCTGGGCCGTGAAATCGACAGCAACCCCAAGGTGCTGATCACCGCTTATCCGGTACGCGGGCTGGACATCAACTCCAGCCATACCATCTACGATCTGTTAACCGAGCAGAAAAAGCGGGGCGTTGGCATCTTGTTCATCGGTGAGGATTTGGACGTGCTGCTGGAGCTTTGCGACAGGATCATGGTCATGTGCGGCGGCAGGGTAACGGCTACCGTACCGGCCGTGTTTGCCACCAAGGAGCTGCTGGGAATGAAGATGACAGACGCATTAAAAGCGGAGAAAAGCGAGGAAACGTATGTCTGATACACGCGCGAATATTCGCCAGCCGCTTTTCCACATGGTAGCGCGGGATGCGCTGCCTCCCGTGAAG
>JAEZLW010000159.1 GCA_023415145.1 Bacillota bacterium
CCCGGCGGCCAGGGCTATGAAAAGGGCTCCTCCTGGTCCAGGGGCCAAGCCTGGGCGCTGTACGGCTTCACCATCAGCTATATGAATACAGGGGAAGCGCGCTATCTTGACGCCGCCCGGAAGATCGCGGATTATTTTGTTTTGAACATCCGGGAGGATGGGCTCACCGACTGCGACTTCCGCCAGCCCAATGGGGAGGAGCGCCTTGACAACATTGCCGCTGCGTGTGCATCCTGCGGACTTGTAGAGCTTGCCAAACACATGGGAAAAGAGGATGGGGGAAAATATACACAAGCTGCTTTGCGCATGATCACCGCCATGGATGCATTGAGCTCCGACTGGACTCAAAACAGCTTTGGCATACTTCAAAAATGTACTGCCAGCTACCATGATGACGGTGCTGGCCGCCATGTGAACATCGTCTATGGCGATTACTTCTTCACCGAAGCTATATGCAAACTGAGGGGAACCGACCCCATGCTGTGGAGAAAGTAGCCTATTGAGAAAACAACCGATTGTTTTGCTTTGAGCAGCATTGTACGCTCAGCGTTTGCCACAAGGACCGCAATCCTGTATAATGGGGTTCGGTCCTTTTCATATGGAGAAATCGGAGCACATGCTATGATGATCTGTCATATCAAACATTTTGATCCTGAGGCGACCGCCGAAAGCGGCCAGTGCTTTCGCATGCGCGTCAAAGCGCCTGGCCGGGTGGAGGTCATCCACCGGGACAAGCATCTGACCATTGATACCCTGAAGGAGGAAACGTTCGGCTTTTCCTGTTCCGAGGAAGAATTTCATGCTGTCTGGCATGATTACTTCGACCTTTCCACAGATTATGGCGCATTTTTAAGCGCTGTGGATCAGGATGATGCTTATTTGACCCGGGCGGCGAAAATCGGACAAGGGCTGCGCATTTTGCGCCAGGATCCCTGGGAGGTGCTTATTAGCTTCATTCTGTCCCAGCGTAAAAGCATACCCGCCATCCGGGACGGAATCGATAAGCTATGCCGCCGCTTCGGAAGCCCGCTGATGATGGGAGAGCGGGAGGAGTATGCTTTTCCCACGCCGCAAAGGCTGGCGGAAGCATCCCCGGAGGAGCTTCTGTCTTGTTCTCTGGGATACCGCGCACCGTATGTGCAGGCTGCCGCCCGGTCGGTTGCCTCAGGAGAAACGGACCTTTTTGCGATGGAAGATTTCTCCGACGATGCACTTTTGCAAAAACTGCTTTCCCTTTATGGCGTAGGTGTCAAGGTAGCAAGCTGTGTGATGCTCTTTGGCTTTCACCGCCTGGATTTGGCGCCGGTGGATGTGTGGATTGCGCGGGTTATCGACGGCGAATATGGCGGGGTATCCCCCTTTCCCCGGTATAAGGGCTTTGCCGGCGTCATGCAGCAGTACATGTTCTATGATCAGATTGGTCAGAAACGAAAAAAACGATTGACTGCTTGATATGATGTTGTTTATGGGATTACGCACCTGCGGGCAAGACCCTGCATTCCGGTCGTCCTGGATCTGCGGATGTTGGCATCGTGCAAAAGTATATGTTCAATCACCAAATGTGCTAAATGGCATTCACATAGAATGAGTGTGAATAAGAATTCCTTAATGACTTTGCAGGAGTAAAGCGATGAAATACATGTATGAAACCCACCTGCATACTTCTGAGGCCAGCGCTTGCGGTTATTCCAGGGGCAGGGACTATGTCAAACGGTATCAGGACCTTGGGTATGCGGGTATTATTGTCACCGATCATTTCTTTGGCGGGAATACCGCCGTGCCCCGCAAGCTCCCCTGGCGGGAGCGCATCAACCTGTTCTGCCGGGGATATGAGGATGCCAGGGAGGCGGGCGACAAGGCCGGTTTTTCCGTGTTTTTTGGCTGGGAGGAGCATTTTGACGGTGACGAGTACCTGATTTACGGCCTGGACAAACAGTGGCTTTTGAACCATCCGGAAGCCGGGAACTGGACCCGTAAGGAGCAGTTTGATGCCGTTCATGCGGCAGGAGGGTGCGTGGTACAGGCGCATCCCTTCAGGGACAGGGACTATATTTCCTCCATCCGTTTAAGCACAGGCTGTGTGGACGCCGTGGAAGGCTATAATGCTGCCAACCGGCCGGAAAACGATATCCTGGCAGTGCGATATGCAACACAACTGGGCCTTCCCGTAACCGCCGGTTCCGATATACACAGCACCCATCAATGGCCGGATGAGCAGATGATGGGCGTGGTGTTTGACAAGCCTCTGAACTCCATACACGATTATGTGAAAGCCATACGGGAAAAGCTGCCTTTTCATGTTAAAGTGCCGTCTGACCGGGGCAATTGGCAGGAAGGGATTCGTATCCATCTGCCTGTGGAAATCAGGGACGAAAGCGACAGGCGTAGCGACAAGAATGTATGGGATCTGCTTTAACCCGGCGAAAAATGATATGCGTTTTTTTGATTCACTGATATATTCATGGGTGAAGGAGGCAAAGCCGGACCAGGCAGGCTGGCGGCCAGCCCTTTTTGACCTGCGTCACACTTCATTTCAGTGCAGCATATTCTCATAGTGGGCATGAATCTATCACTGTTTGCGCCTGCGGGCGATGGAGGCGATAGGTTTTATGAGACCATTTTGAAGTGTATGGTTCATCATGAAGGAGCGCATTGGTATGGAACAAAAAAGCAGAAGCAATGGCATCATTGATGTAGGGGGAGCGGGCGGGTGCCATCATGGGCATTATGATCATCATGATCATCATGATCACCATCATGATCACCATCATGGTCATCACTGCCTATGGAGTGACCCTTGCTTTGACCCCAGGGTACTGATGTATATTGACGACAACAATTGCGTAAACAATGGTGCTGTGTTGGGTGACCAGGGCCGCGACAGGAAGTGCGGCGGGCATCATGTGGAAGCCGACATAAAGCAGGAAGAAGTTAAAACCGCGGAGCCTGCAGAGGCCCAGCCGCAAGAGAATACGGAAAGCACGGCTGCCCGGCAGGAATGGCCGCAGGAGAAAGCGGAAAGTACAGCTCCCCAGCAGGCCTGGCCGCAGGGGAATGCGGAGACTGCTGCCTATTATCAAGGCTGGCAGCAGGGAAATGCGCAAAATGCTGCTTACTACCAAGGCTGGCAGCAGCCGAACGCGGGTGGCGCGGCCTATGCGCAAGGTTATGCAGGTGATGCCGCCGGCGGGCAAGTGCGCCCGGGCTCACAGGTTCATGTGCATGAGGTTCAGGGTTCCGTGGAAATCGCCGGGCGTGAGCCCCACAGCCACCGCTTTGCCACCGTAACGAGTGAGGCACGGCCTCTTGCAAACAGCAATCACTACCATGATTTAAGATTCCGCACGGACTTCTACGAGGATCACTACCATGAGGGTTGGGGCCGGACCGGCGGGGCCGTGCAGGTAGGAGACAGGCATGTTCACTTCCTGGAATCCGTGACGACGCAAAATGACGGCCATGTCCATAGATACAGGGTAGGAACCATGTTCGAGGATCCAACGGAAGAATGAACGATGCGAAAAAACCTACAAGGAGCGCCTCGGTGAGGGGCGCTCCTTTACTGCATCACAGCGGCAGTCTCTTTTTCCTGAAAACCAAAAGCCCGGCGGCGAACAATGCCAAGATCAAGCCGATGTAAAACAGATTGACGTATGTTACATCCGCTCCTCCCGCCAATTTCAACGGGTCATAAAGCCCGTAGATTGAGATGGATTTGAGCACCTGTGCATCCATGGAAGCTCCGCCCAGCATATTCATCAGCAGGAATGCAATCGGGATTCCTGCACCTGTGCCCTGCGCCTTTTTTTGTATCATTGAACAGGCATGAGAAAAAGAAACATATCATCATCACAGTCATGTTCACAAGCATTGTTGTGAAGTTTAGTCTTGAAAAAGCGGTGACATTCAGTACGCCGGGGAAAGAAACGGCACAGATTAACACGCCTATGCCGAACAAAGCCGCAGACAACGCTGCAATGGATAGAAGGGCATAAACGCCTTGTGTGAATACGATTTTCGTCCTGGAGTTGGGCGTGGAAAGCAAGTATGCAAAGGAGCCGTTGTCCACTATCTTTGCTACCAGCCGGTTGCCCAGTATGGCACAGTAGACCAAAGGAAAACCAAGCATCAACATGCCATACAAAAAACTTGCCAGATATCCTGTCAAGTTTGTGGGAGCATTGGAAAAGCCGAATGCCTTCATCATCGACTCCGGAAACAGCTTGAGCATATTGTTAATGGGCTGCATATCGTTGGGGTTAAACATACTTATCATCACCGTTATGTACATCGTAAGCACACCGAAGAATATCACAAGCAGCAGCCATTTCTTTTTCCATGTTGCATTCAAAAGCGTTATGCTCATTGTTTTTTGCCCTCCTTGCCATAAAACTGCATGAAAACGTCCTCCAGCGACTGGGCCTTTACGTCCAGGTTAAGTACCGTGAACTGGGCCGCCGCTTTTATAAAGCCATCCACATTTTCTCCTGTTACAAAAACCTCCAGGGCGTTTGGGGGCGCTTCACGCACCTCAAACCCGGCGGACAGGAGAACCTGTGTCGCAAGAGCCTTGTCCTGGGGCCTTAGGACAAATCCCCTGCGCTGCGCGCTTTTCAGGCTTTGAACGTCGGAATGCTCTACGATACGGCCATCCTTGATAATCAGCACGTTGTCGCAGGTGCGCTCCACCTCCTCGAACATGTGGCTGCTCATCAATATGGTTTTGCCCCTTTTCTTTTCTTCCAGCAAAAGCTCCACGAAGCGGTTTCCATCAGCGGGTCCAGGCCGCTGGTTGGCTCATCCAGGATCAGCACTCCGGGATCATGCATGAAGGCGGCGACAATGCCCAGCTTTTGCTTCATGCCCTTGGAAAACTTCTTGATTCTGCCTTTGGGATTCAGTTCAAACATGTCTAGAAGTTGATTCTGGCGGGTCACATCCCTTGTGCCGCGCATTTCCCGCATGAACTTCAGGAACTCATCGCCGTTCATGCCATCCAAAAAGGTGATTTCACCCGGAATGTATCCGAGGTTTTTTTGTATCCTGGGCGCATCGGTGACGCAATGCTTTCCATCAATGGCGCATGATCCGTTGTTTGGCTTCATAAAGCCAAGAAGCGCCCGGATGGTGGTGGTCTTTCCCGCTCCGTTGGGGCCAAGGTATCCCATTACCTCGCCTTTGCCCACCGAGAAATGCAGGTCAAATACGCCCTTCCCGCTTGGATATTTCAGTGTAAGCCCCTTCACGTCGATCATGGTTATCCTCCCCCGCGCATACTTGCAAGCAATGCGGATCCAATGCCGCTGCATACATGCCTATTCCCTTCCTATTCCTAACTCCCTTGTATTATTCGATATCAGTATTGGTACACCACCATGCCTGGATTTTTCGAAAACCTAAATTGATATAGTGAAAGATTTGGGTTATGATGATGGAAAGGGAGGTGTATTCATGAATCACAAATGGCTGGCTTTACCGGTACTTCTCCTTTTGCTTACCGGTTGTGCAAGCGTAACGGACACCCAGCAGCCAAAGGCTGCTGCGGACAGTGTATCCGCTGCTACAAAGAGGCGCTACAGAGATAGCGAGATCACGGAATACCAGGGCTTAAGGCTGGACCCAGCCGTCGGCCCCAGGGACAATTCCATCAAAGGCGTTCAGCGGGTGGACATAAACGGATACACCCTGACTGTGGACGGACTGGTGAATACGCCCGCGGCTTTTTCCTACGATGATGTGAAATCGCTGCCCGATCATGAGCGGCGGATTACCCTGTACTGCGTGGAGGGCTGGAATGCCACCATTCTTTGGAAAGGCGCGCTCTTACAGGACTTGATGGATAAGGTGGGCGTAAAACCCGGGGCGGTAACGGTGATTTTCAGCTCTGTGGATGGATATACCACATCACTGCCGCTCAAGACCGTGCTTGACAGGCAGCTTATACTGGCCTACGGCGCCAACGGGCTGGACCTGCCCCCTGAGATGGGGTACCCCTTCATCGTGGTGGCGGAGGACAGACTGGGCTACAAATGGGCGCGCTGGGTGAACCGAATCACGCTATCGGACGACCCGGATTACAAAGGGTATTGGGAGCAGCGGGGCTACAGCAACGATGCTTCCTTAGATTAAATGCTGGATGCAATAGAATGGGATGGTGCAAGGAATGCGGGAGATAAAAACCGTGGCGGTGATCGGGCTGGGGGCACTGGGAACGCTGTTCGGGAACCTGTTGTCCAAACGGATGGAAAAAGAGGACCTGCGCATTGTTGCCGACAAGGACAGAATATTGAGGTACCGACAGGAAAAAGTGTATTCAAACGGGGAAGAATGCAGCTTTCATTTCGTAACGCCGGAAGAAAAAACAGCACCGGCCGACCTGATACTGATCGCTGTAAAGTATCTGCAACTGAATGGTGCATTGAAGGCTGTCAGAAACCAGGTAGGGCCCCATACGCTCATCCTGTCACTTCTAAACGGCATCACCAGCGAGGGGATCATAGGGGAAGCCTTTGGCATGGACAAGGTGGTTTACTGTGTAGCCCAGGGCATGGACGCGGTGAAGGTAGGCAGCCGCCTTACCTACAAAAATACGGGTAAGCTTTGCATTGGGCCGCCTGACGGAGGGCTTCCCGAAAAGGTGCAAAGGGTGATCAATTTCTTCCGGCGCATGGATTTTCCTTATGAAGTGGATGAGCATATGGAAAAGCGGATGTGGGGAAAATTCATGCTGAATGTGGGCGTCAACCAGACGGTGGCGGTGTTCGGGCCGGATTATGGCGCGATCCAAAGGGAAGGTGAGCAGCGGGAGACCATGATCGCCGCCATGCGGGAGGTACTTGCACTCTCCAAACTGGAAGGTGTAAATCTTGGCGAGGAGGATTTGCAATACTGGCTGCATCTTCTGGGTACGCTGAATCCCGGCGGAAAGCCCTCCATGCGCCAGGATGTGGAGGCGAAACGGCTAAGCGAGGTGGCTCTTTTTTCTGGCGCGGTTCTTGCATTGGCAATGAAACATAATCTGAACGTACCCGTCAATCAAATGCTTTATGATAGCATCCTGGCCATGGAAGCCCGGTACTAAAAAACAACGAAAACGCCATCTTTTCATTTGTTCACACATGCGAAGGCAATTGTCCGGCAATAATAGCATTGACTGAAAAGGTCGCTCGCCATTTGATGCGTTATGCGCGTTCAATGGCGTTGCGATATTTTTTCATATAGCAAGGAGGAGCCTTTGAATGAAAAAATTGGTATTGCTGATGATGGTGTTCATCATGGGTCTTTCCACTGTGTCATGTGCCGCGGGCACAGACCCCAACACCATTCCAGCCCCCACGGTCAGCGTAGGCCCCATAGCCAGCGTTGCACCCACAGCCGGCCCACAAGCCAAAACCGATCTTGACATCCGCGCATTGATTTGGAAGTATGACGACACCTATGGCTCCACCGTCCGTTCCGCCATGGAAAAATGGGCTGCCGCATACTCCCAGGAGATGGGGCTCAATATCAAACTGACCATGTACGATGCGGCCGACGATATGGCCAAGCAGATCGAGCAAGCCACCATTATCAGCAGTGAAAAGCCGGATTTTGTCATCATCAACCTGGCTGAAGTCGCTAACGGCAAGGTTCTTGTGGACATGTTTCAAGAGGCAGGCATCCCTTTCCTGTTCTACAACAAGCAGCCGGCTGAAGAGACCGTGCAGTCCGTTTTGGTGGATACCGGCACGATCTTCATCGGCACCCTGGCCCGCCAGGCCGGCGACATGCAGGGCGAGATCCTGGCCGACATGTACAAGGCCAATCCCGCCATTGACAAAAGCGGAGACGGTACGCTCCAGTATGTGATGCTCAAGGGCGAAGCCAACAACGATGAAGCCATCGCCCGCACCCGGTATTCCGTTGAAACCGCTGTCGCCAATGGCCTGAAAATGGAGCAGTTGGGTGAAATCCTTGTTGCCGACTGGGACCAGGCGAAGGCGCAGGAAGCCATCACCGCTACCTGGGCATCCTTTGGCGACAGGATCGAAGTCATCTTTGCCAACAACGACATGATGGGCCTTGGCGCTGTTGCCGCGCTGAATAGTGTTGGCTATAATACCGGCGCGGCTGGTGACCCTTCCATTGTAGTCATTGGTGTTGACGCCGTCGATTCCGCGCTGGAATCCATCAAAAATGGCGGCATGACGGCTACCGTCAAGCAGGATGGCGATGCCATGGGCAAAGCCAACATCCGCATCGCCATCAATGGCGCACAGGGCAAGGAATGGCTGGACGGCACCGAGTATACGTATACCGACGACAAATTCAAGTGCATCCGCATCCCTTATGCAAAGATTACCGAAGTCAAATAACCCGGTACTCATATGGCACTTTCATTGGCACGGGAAGAGGTGCGAACCTTAATCGCGCCTCTTCCCTTTTCATTGTGACGAAGAGCGGTGAAGAACATGGGTGATCAGGGCTCACAATACCTGCTGGAGATGATCGGCATCGAAAAGCAGTTTCCCGGTGTCCGTGCCCTGGATAAGGCACAGCTAAAACTAAGGCCGGGTACCGTTCACGCGCTGATGGGTGAAAACGGCGCGGGAAAATCCACGTTGATGAAGTGCCTGTTCGGGATATACAAAAAGGACGCAGGCACGATTCTCATGGATGGGAAGAACGTTGATTTTTCCAACCCCAGGCATGCGCTTGACCATGGTGTGGCAATGGTTCATCAGGAATTGAACCAGGTGCTGCGCCGCAGTGTAATGGAAAATGTCTGGCTTGGCAGATTCCCTGTCAGGAACAGGTTTATCGACGGAAAAAGGATGTACAATGATACCGAAAGTGTTTTCAAGGGACTGAATATTGATGTAAACCCAAGAGAAATCATCGGAAACCTGTCCGTTGCAAGACGCCAGATGGTGGAAATCGCCAAAGCCGTTTCCTACAATGCCAAAATCCTGGTGATGGACGAGCCCACATCCTCGCTGACGCAAAGCGAGGTGGAGCATCTGTTTGCGATCATCGCCCAGCTCAAAGCAAAAGGCGTCGGCATCATTTATATCTCCCACAAAATAGATGAAATACTGCGCATTTCCGATGATGTGACCATCATGCGGGACGGCCGCTGGATTGCTACACAGCCCGCAGCAGAGCTTGACAACAATGAGATTATCCGCCTGATGGTCAACCGGGATCTTACGCAGCGCTTTCCCGAGAAAAAGAACGTTCCCGGTGAAGCGCTGCTTCATGTGAAGGATTTGAGCAGAAAATTTGCGCCTGCCTTCCGGGATGTAAGCTTTACGCTGCACAAGGGAGAGGTTCTGGGTGTGGCCGGCCTGGTCGGCTCCCGCCGAACGGAACTATTAAACACACTCTTCGGCGTTTACACCAAAGGAAACGGTGAACTTTGGCTTCATGAAAAAAGAATCGAGAATAAAACGCCCGCAGCGGCCATACGGAATGGATTTGCCCTCATCACCGAGGAACGCCGCGCTACAGGCATTTTTCCGGCAATGAACCTCACGTTCAATTCCACCATTTCCAACATCGTCTCCTATGGCAAGGTGCTTCTTTCCGGCGGAAAGATGGTAAAGGACACCAAATGGGTCATCGACAGCCTGAAGGTAAAGACGCCCGGTCAGCGTACGGCCATCCGCAGCCTGTCTGGCGGCAATCAGCAGAAGGTGATCATTGGCCGCTGGCTGCTTACCAATCCAGAGATTCTGCTGCTGGACGAACCTACCCGGGGCATCGACGTCGGCGCAAAATTTGAAATCTATCAACTGATCCTTCGGCTTGCGGAACAGGGCAAAGGTGTCATCATGGTTTCTTCTGAAATGCCGGAGCTGATTGGCATCTGTGACCGGATACTTGTCATGTCTGGCGGACGGATGGCCGGCATGGTAGTGCGCGGCATGGACTTTGGCGGCATAGATGGCGAACAGGAGACGATCCTCCGCCTGGCCGCAAAATATGTATAGAATGAGGAAAGGCGTATGGAAAAGACAAGAAGAATCGATAACAAAAAAATCGGCGAATTTCTGCTCAACTACGCACTGTACATCATTCTCATTGCGATTCTGGTGTCCGTAAGCATCATTCGGCCGAGCTTTGTGGCGCTTTCCAACATCCTGAACATACTCAAGCAGGCGTCCACAAAGGGCATCCTGGCATTGGGCTGCGCCGGTATCATCGTGCTTGCGGGCACCGACCTTTCCATTGGCCGCGTGCTTGGATTAAGCGCCGCGGTTACCGCATCGCTGGTACAGTCTGTTACCTATTCCTCGCGGTACTATCAGGGCATGACAGAGCAGCTGCCGCTTATCGTGCCTTTTCTGGCGGCGATTGCGGTCAGCGTGATATTCAGCGTCATCAACGGCTTTGGCGTTGCCAAGCTGCATATGCACGCATTCATCATCACGCTGGGCACGCAGTTGATTGCCTTTGGCGCAAACAGCATCTACATCGAATCCCAGCCCTCCGGTTCGGCTCAAGCGCTATCCACATTCGAACGCGGCTTCCTCAACGTGGGGGCGGGCAATCTGATCCTTGGTGATCTGAAGATCCCTTTGTCAGTCATCTACTTCCTGCTGCTTGCGGTGATCATGTGGGTCGTGTGGAACAAGACAAGGCTGGGCAAAAACATGTTTGCAGTCGGCGGCAACGCGGAAGCCGCCGCAGTGTCCGGTGTCAATGTGGGAAAGACGATCATGCTGGTGTATCTTACGGCAGGTGTGTTGTACGGCATTGCCTCCTTCCTGGAGGCGGCCCGAATCCAGTCGGTAGGCGCGAACACGGGCATCAACTATGAGCTGGATGCCATATCCGCCTGCGTCATCGGCGGCGTTTCCTTCTCTGGCGGTGTGGGTACGATACCGGGTGTTGTCATCGGCGCCATCATTTTGCAGGCCATTAACTACTCGCTGTATTTTTTGCAGGTAAACGCCTATTGGCAGTACATTATCAGAGGTTTGATCATTGTGCTGGCCGTGGCCATCGACGTGCGCAAGTCACTGGTTAAGAAATGATATGACAGATTTTACAAAAAACGAGCGGGAGTTACGCGCCAGCATGGAAGCAGGAGAGAAACCCGCACAGCCAAGCAAGGGGATTCGGGAATCCCTGTACAGCCATATCAAGGTATCTGTCCGCACGATGAACATCGTTATCTTGTTCGTCTCCATCCTGCTTATCGCAAGCATAGTGATCGGTGTGGTTCAAGGCGGAAATTAAGTTCGGGGCCTGAGTATCATGCTAAATCCGGCGCTTTACAGCGCTGGTTTTTTTTGTACTGTTTTTGTCTGTTATAGTTTTGTTTTCCCAATATTTTTGCCTGTTTCGTGCTGTTTTACCATGATTCCATATATTGTGGGTTGTTCTAACTATACAAATATACTATAGTAAATTAGCACTAAATTAGCAGAAAGGGGCTTTCTTGCGAATGAAAGCGAACCGGTTTCTCAAGGCGATGGGCGCTGGGCTGCTGGTGCTGATCCTATGCACCGTGTCCGTCGGCGCTGCCGCAGCAGCCGACACTGTCAAGCCAACCAAGCCCGTAGGTCTTACAGCAGCCTCTACAAATGCGACCTCCGTACGCCTTACATGGAAAAAATCCACAGACAATGTGGGTGTGAAATCGTATGCCGTTTTCAAGGATTCGGCATACCTGACCTACACCGCCAAAACGGAAGTCACAATTTCAAACCTTCAGCCGGGCACTACCTATACGTTTTATGTGGCGGCACAGGACGCAGCAGGCAATATTTCCGGCGCCAGCAACAGGATTACCGTTACCACAAAGGGCAGTGCTCAAGCAGGCAAAATCATTGCCGGATACTACGCAAGCTGGGCGGCCTATTCCGGGTATACGCCTAATGATATTCCGGCATCCAAGCTGACGCATATCCTGTACGCATTTGCCAACCTGAACAGTTCCCACAAAATCGTTTTGGGCGATTCTGAAGTCGATCTGAAAAACTTTAAAGAACTTCGAGCGCTGAAAGAAAAGTATCCCAATCTGCGCACGCTCATTTCCGTAGGCGGCTGGGAGTGGTCAGGACGGTTTTCCAACATGGCATCCACCGCAAGCCGGCGGGAAACCTTTGCCTGGAGCGTAGCGGAATTTCTGGCAGTTCACGGCTTTGACGGTGTGGATATCGACTGGGAAATCCCTGTCAGCGGCGGCAAGGAAGGAAACGCATACCGGGCTGCCGACAAGGAAAATTTCACGCTGCTGCTCAAGGAGCTGCGTGAAAAGCTGGATGCCCAAGGGAAAAAGGATGGCAAGAGGTATCTTCTTACCTTTGCCGGAGGCGCGGGAAAGAATCACGTAAACAATATACAAATGAAATCCATTGCACAACACCTGGATTTCGGCCTGGTGATGGCCTACGACATCCACGGTTTCACCGACAAATACACAGACCATAACGCTCCGCTGTACGGCTCTGCCGCTCCGTCACCTCAGTTTGTCTGGAGCGTGGACCAGTCGGTAAAAGCCTGGACAAGCGCCGGCTTCCCCAAATCCAAGCTGGTGGTGGGCGTGCCGTTTTACGGCCACCGCTACAGCAATGTTAAGGGCGGCGGTACGGGAATTCACAAAACATACAAGGGCTATAAATCAGTGGACTATGATGACATCGTATCCCAGTATTTGAATAACAAGTCTTACACCCGCTATTATGGAGCAGCGGGCAGAACCCCCTGGCTGTTCAACGGTTCCACCTACATCACCTATGAGGACGCCAAGTCCTTGGCTGAAAAGGCCGTGTATATCAATAACCAGGGCCTTGCCGGAGCAGGCATCTGGGAACTTTCCCAAAACGCGGACGGAACACTTTTGAATACGCTGTACAAAAACTTGAAGTAATCAGTATTGGTTTTGGAACCTGCGACCTGCGCGTACACTGCGCAGGTCTTTTCCTTATGGCCAATGTTCTTGTTTTAACGAGAATTGGTTCCAGAAAAGTTAACTGCAATTGGTGCTTTTTCATGCCAATCCATCATCGTATACTGTTCCTGAATAAGCGCTGCAAAAGTGGCGATGCTTGGGAGGGATAAGTATGTGCATGACAAGAACTTTGGGCAGGTCAGGCATCCAGGTCAGCGCTCTGGGTCTGGGCTGCTGGGCCATCGGAGGGCCGTTTGTGCTGGGAGGGCTGCCGGATGGATGGGGTGACGTAGACGACAAGGAATCCATTCGTGCGCTGCATGCGGCCTTCGACCTGGGCGTGACCTTTGTGGATACGGCGGATGCTTACGGCGTGGGCCACAGCGAGCAGGTGGTAGGACAGGCCATTGCCGGCCGCAGGGACAGCATTGTAATCAGCACCAAGTTTGGCTATTTTGGGAATGAATCCACCAAAACGCTCCACGGCGTGAACCTTGACCCAAATTATGTGGAGCGGGCTTGCGAAGCTTCGCTTAAGCGCTTGAATACGGACTATATCGATTTGTATCTGTTGCACGTGTGGGAGATTGGCCTCACGCAGATAGGTCCTGTCTGCGATGTGCTGGACCGGCTTGTGAAAAAGGGAAAAATACGCACCTACGGCTGGAGCACCGATCTTGTGGATGGCGCGGCGGCCTTTGCCAAGAGGCCGGATTGCTCGGCCATTGAGCACGACATGAACGTATTCTCCGACGCGCAGGAGATGGTTGCGCTGTGCGAAGCAAATCACCTGGCCTCTGTGAACCGCACGCCGCTGGCCATGGGGATATTAAGCGGCAAATTTACCAAGGAGTCGAATCTGCCCAAAGATGACGTGCGTGGCGCGGGCCACGGCTGGGTACGGTATTTTAAGGATGGAAAACCGGACCCGGCAATCCTGAAAATGCTGGATGGTTTGCGGGAAGTTTTGACAAGCGGCGGGCGTACGCTGGCGCAAGGCGCGCTTTCTTGGCTATGGGGCAGAAGCGATAGAACCATCCCCATTCCCGGGTTCAAAACCGTGAAGCAAGCGGAGGAAAACGCCAAGGCCATGGCGTTTGGACCGCTTTTCAAGCATCAGATGGCTCAGGTGGACGCACTTTTAAACTCCGTGAAGGAGCAGAATTGATCAAAACCTGATGTTTAGACTTCTTTGTTTTGTGGTATAACATAGCTTGTCCAGCCACAAAAAGCAAAGGAGTGAAATCAATGGCAATGCAGCTTTTTATCAGTTTCGACGGCGACTGCCGGGAGGCAGTGGCGTTTTACGCCAAGGCGTTCAAAACCGGTACACCCAAGTTCATGACCTATGGCGAGGCACCGCCAGACCCTGAGATGGCTTTGGATGAGAAGGACAAGCATCTCATCATGTACACCGATCTGAGTATCGAGGGTACCACCGTCATGTTCTGTGACAACCCGCCCGGTATGCCGTTTGAAAAAGGCAACAACATCAGCCTTACCATTGTCACAAAAGACGAGAAAGAGATCAAACGCCTCTTCCATGAACTGGGTGCAGGCGGCGAGGTGGTCATGGAGCTTCAAGAGACCTTCTGGAGCAACCTGTACGGCATGGTAACCGACAAGTTCGGCATTACCTGGCAGTTCAGCCATGACAGCGGCAAGGAATACGGGAATAGTTAAGCACGGATAAAACAAGCAGTGTTCATCCCGGGCCTCCTGAAAAGGAGGCTTTTTCTCTTGTTGTTTGTTGACAGTGCGTTCGGAATATATTGCCATATCCGTCCGTCTTTGTTATGATACAGAAGATTCCATGTCATGAATGGGGGAGGTGTATATGATGCTTGATCAAATACAAACCAAGATGCAATATGTATGCAGCAACGCTGCCGGTCCGTTCGACATCAACTTTTATGATAAGCACATCTGTGTCATGGCTGAAGTGGCAGACAGGCTGGCGCAAGCTTTTCATGCCGACCGGGAGGTTGTCGCCCTTACATCGTATCTGCACGACATATCGGCTATAGAGGACTATGCAAAGGTTTCACATCATCACATATTGGGCGGTGATAGGGCGGAGGAAATTTTGTCGTCTCTTGGGTATCCCAATGAAAAAGTTGCGGCCATCCGCCAGTGCATCCTGACCCATTCCAAACCATTGGCCTTGGGGCAGGGAACCTTGGAGGAGGTTTGTATTTCCAACGCCGACGCTGCCAGCCAAATCATGATGCCTGGCTACTGGCTGCATTACGCCTATACCGCCAAACGGCTTGATTATACAAACGGGCTTGCATGGTATACGAAAATGATTGGCTCTCATTGGAATGGTATGCTGGAGGAAGCCAAATCCATTGCGGCGGAAGCATATCATGCCGCGTGTACGCTGTTAAAAAGGGAAAGCGAATCAATCAAAAGCAACGGATGAAAGCCGTGACAGGCCGCGTATCATGTTCCGCCCGCTTTTTCGCAATCTTATACAAAGCGTTTGTCATAGATTTTTCTGCATGGCTATTTTGAATAACTTCCTCCGCAGTTTTCATTATTGAGTACTCCGAATAAATCAATCAGCAGCACTTTCACCAGTGCATTGCATATCGGGCGGTGCCTGGTGCCTTTTGGTACTATCAGCATGTCTCCTGGGCTCATTTCTATTTGACCATCTTCAAGCTCCAATATGAAACTTCCCTCAATGACATAGAAAAGCTCATCAGACTGCTCATGCACATGGAAGTCTAGCGTTCTGTTTTGCACCTGCACTGCATGGATCATTTGATTGTTGATCATGCCGATCTTGACATATTCATAGAGTTCTCCTCTGTTCACAGCTTCCAGCAAGTTCAGTTTTGACAGCATGGGTACTTCCTCCTTGTGTTTGAATCCTGCTCATGATATCATCATTCTGTGAATCGGTAAAATAAATTATTTCAATAAAAACAATCGCAGATAACGATGATTAGTTTGTGAGGGGGTTGTGTATGGATTTCAAGCAGTTGAACGCATTTTTGACAATCAGCAGTGAGCTGAATTTTACAAAGGCCGCCGAGAAGCTAGGATATGCCCAATCCAGTATCTCGGCACAAATTCAACAACTGGAAGCTGAGCTTGGCATACCACTGTTTGAACGGATTGGGAAAACAGTGTCATTAACCCATGCCGGAGCGCAGTTGGTGCCTTACGCAACACAGATCCTGCAATTGTCTGTTGATATGAAGTCTATTGCATCAAATACAGCCGTTCCGGCTGGAACGCTGACAATAGGCACAGCAGAGTCATTGAGCATTTCCCGCCTTCCGGTTCTTTTGAAAAAGTACCGGGAGCTTTTTCCGCTGGTCGATATCCGGCTAATGTTGTTGAACTGCTCGGAGTTTATGCATCATTTATCGAATCATGTGATTGATGTTGCGTTTGCTCTCGGAGACAGGATGCAGGACGAACACCTGATTGAGGAACTGTGCCTGCCAGAGCCTGTCGATGTCCTGGCATGCCCCGGACATCCGCTGACGCAAAAACAGAAAGTCTATCCAATTGATTTTAAAGATGCATCTTTTCTTTTGACAGGAACCGGCTGTAACTTAAGAAGCGCCTTTACAGGTTTCTTGTCGGAAGAAAAAGTGGTTCCCAAAATCGCATTGGAGACGGACAGCATTCAGGCCATTAAGCAGGCGGCAATGAGCGGCCTTGGCATCTGTGTGCTTCCCCGTATTTCAGTCAAAGATGAAGTAGCAGCAGGCAAACTGATACCGCTGAACATAAAAATCAAAGACTTTGGCATTGTCTCGCAACTGCTTTATCATAAGAATAAATGGCGGTCTCCGGCACTGAACGCTTTTATAGGCCTGTCAAAACAAATGTTCATGTGATTTGTTGTCTCTGGGTACGTTTTTTGAAAGGGGAACCTTAAGGGATGAGATCCCTTGAGCGTGGACAGACGGGGGCAGCACCCCCGCCTAAGCCTTCTACCTGTACACCACCTCAAAATCCTCAAAAACCACCGGCATATCCCATGTAAATTCAAAGCCGTTTTCCTGGCCATCCATCGTGAAAAAGCGAATGTGGCCTTCCTGCCAGGATTCCAATGTTTCATCCTCGCCTTCCCGTTTGCAGATGTCAAAGGTCATATCCTTGAAGGGAAGGATCATGACGTTCGTTGTTTCAATCACACATTTGGGATTCCCCTGAAAATCGGTGACGATGGACAGACTGCCTACCTTGGGCAGCGGCTCGTTGACTGCCTGATAATACAGCAGGCTGGATGCCGTGGCTTTCTTCTTTCCATCCAGCACAAGCTGCAAAAGGCTGTTGGCCAATTCTTCCGTATGGCAAAAATGAAAGCATTCATAATACTTCAAGTTCATATCCCGGCGGGTTTTTTGAAGAAATTCCTTCCAAAATTGGGCTACAGCACTCTCCTGATTCAAGTGACATACTCCTTACTGTAAAAAACATTGCTCGCCAAGTGTACCAGTTTTTTGGTTTCCATTCAAGAGTATCAAATTGATATGGAGTCTGTCATCACATTTGTACCAGCATAAAAAAAGGGATACCCAAGGGATGAAATCCCTTGGGCGGGGTACCGGGGCGGAGCCCTGGCCTCAAATAAACAAGTTTACATTCGATTCCTCGGCGTCCCCCAGGTATGCGCCGACGCCGGCCAGTTCCACGCCGTCGATGAGCTCCTCCTTACGGATGCCCATCACGTCCATGCTCATGGTGCAGGCCACCAGGCGCACGCCGTTTTCCATGGCCTTTTTCATGAGCACTTCCAAGGAATCCACACGCTTGCCGCGCATGACCATTTTCATCATGGCGGTGCCCATGCCGGCCATGTTCATTTTGGAAAGCTTCAATTTGTCCGCGCCGCGAGGCATCATACCGCCAAACATGGCCTCAATCATGGACTTTTTCACTCTTTGGCGGTTGCCCCTGCGCAGCACGTTCAGGCCCCAGAAGGTAAAGAACATGGTGACGGGGCGGCCCATGGCGGCGGCGCCGTTGGCAATGATGAAGGAGGCCAGCACCTTGTCCAGATCGCCGCTGAAAACAATGATGGTCTTGCCATCGCCCCTTGAACCATCCGATACGGCAGCCGCTGCTGAGGTACCTTTTTTTACCAGCGCCACATAATCGTTCCCCCGGCGGGTGTTTTGAACCAGCGTGTTGTTGGTGCGGCGGCACCAGGAGACGATGTCCCTGGCAAAGCCGGGATCATTGGCCGAAACCTCGATCACGTCGCCGTCCTTCAGGCTCTTCATGGTCTCAAACACCTTCATGATGGGGCCGGGGCAATGCAACCCGGAGCAGTCCAGGCGCATGGAGGCTACTGCCACATCCTCCACACTTTGATGGCCGGAATCGGACACGGCGGCGTTTTGAAGCATGGATGATGCCTCCTTGTTTTGATAATGGGTGGAAACATAGAACTTGGTGCCGCCGGGATAGACCTTGACATTTTCAAAGCCATTTTCTTTGAGAATGCGCACCGCGTTATAGGCCCTTACACCGATAGCGCAGAACACTACGGTTTCCTTTGATTTGTCCAATTCATTCAGTCTTAACCGAAGCTTGCCCAAAGGGATGTGCTTCGAACTCGGAACTTCATACACCATGCGCTCGGCTTCTTCCCGTACGTCCAGCACAGTCACATCACCGTCCTGGTCCAGCGCATCCCATTCCGCCAAGGCAGCCTTGCCCGAAAGGATGTTTTCTGCCACAAAGCCGGCCATGTTCACAGGGTCCTTGGCAGAGGAATAGGGCGGTGCGTAAGCCAACTCCAGGTCTTTTAAATCCAGCACGGAAGCGTTCAGGCGGATGGCGGTGGCGATCACATCGATGCGCTTGTCAACGCCTTCCCGGCCAACGATCTGAGCTCCAAAGATCTTCGATCCATCTTTTTGAAAGAGAAGCTTCAGCGTTAGTGGCGTCGCGCCGGGATAGTAACCGGCATGGGAGTTTTGGGTAATGGTCAGGCTTTCATAATCTTTGCCCTTTATCAAGCCCTGCTTCTGAAGAGCCTTTTCATTGGTCCCGGTGGAGGCGGCGGTCAGGTCGAACACCTTTGCGATGGCCGTTCCCTGGGTGCCTTTGTAGCTCGCGTCAAGGCCGGCGATGTTGTCCGCAGCAATGCGGCCCTGGCGGTTGGCCGGTCCGGCCAGGGGGATCATGGTCCGGCCTTTGAATATGAAATCCTCCACCTCGACAGCGTCGCCCACGGCATAAATACTATGGTCGCTGGTGCGCATATGGTCATCCGTTACAATGCCCCCGGCTGGGCTTATAGAAAGCCCTGCGTCTTTGGCCAGGGCGCTGTTGGGCTTCACGCCGATGGAGAGGATGACAAGATCGGTTTGAAGCTCCTTCCCGCTTTTCAGCTTCACGGTCACACCGCTGGCATTGTCTTCAAAGGATTCAACGCAGTCATTTAAGCATAGTGTGACGCCCATATCCTCAAGATGCTCATGCAATAGCTGTGCCATCTCATAATCCAGGGGCGCCATCACCTGATCCAGCATTTCGGCGATGGTAACTTGGAGCCCTGCATGGCGCAGGTTTTCGGCCATTTCCAGGCCGATGAAACCGCCGCCGACCACCACTGCGGATTTTGCGTTGTTTTCCTTGATGAAAGCGCGGATGCGGTCGGTATCCGGCACTGTCCACAGCGTCATGACCCGGGGGGACTCCCGGCCCGGAATAGGCGGTGTCAGCGGCGAGGAGCCGGTGGCAATGACCAGCACATCGTAGGTTTCCGTATAGGTGATGTCCCTTGCCAAATCGCTTATGGTGACGGCCTTGTTCTCCCGGTCGATGGCCACCACTTCCTGGCGGGTGCGCACATCCAAACGGAATTTGGCCTTCATGCCCTCGGGCGTTTGCAAAAGCAGCGCGTCTCTGGATTTGATCACATCCCCCACGTGGTAGGGAAGACCGCAGTTGGCATAGGAGATGTACTCTCCCCGCTCAAACAGTATGATGTCCGCCGTTTCGTCAAGCCGCCGCAGCCTTGCGGCTGTGCTGGCCCCGCCGGCCACGCCGCCTATAATAAGCACCTTTTTCCCCATCACAGCACCCTCTTATTGTTTATGATTTAACAAAGATGGATCAGAATCCAACAGCGTAATTGTAGCCGGACCGCATTTTCCGCTCTGTGACTTTGTCACATAAAATGTTTGCATGAAGCCTGCAAGGGAAACAGGCATAGACGCAGAATTACTTGAATCAATGAGTGCAGATGAAGCAGACGGGCGGGAGGGTACCGCTCTGCGCTTTTGTGCGTATTTGGAGCTCTGCCCACTTGAGTGGAAGAATGCAAAAGGAGCGGTTGTATGCGGGAAATACTTCATGGTGAGTGGCTATCTAGCGGGCTGAAGGATGACAAGGCTGTTCCAGTCTTTCGCAAAACATTTGCCGCAAGGCCTGTAAAAAGCGCAACGCTGTTTATAACGGCCCTGGGCGTGTATGAGGCTGTGCTGAACGGTGCTCGGGTGGGCAGCTTTATTATGGCTCCCGGCTGGACGGATTATGACAGGCGGCTTCAGGTGCAGGCGTATGACGTAAAAGTGCTTTTGCAGGAGCATAACGAGCTTTGCGTGACGGTTGGCCGTGGCTGGCACGCCAGCCGTCTGGGGTGGAATGAGCAGCATCCCGGCCGCGATCCCGTAGCTCTGATTGCCACGCTACGGTTCATATTTGATGACGGCACGGCAGAGGATGTCGTCACCGATCATAGCTGGCAGTGGGCCTGGTCGAACATCACGGACAGCACCATTTATGACGGGGAGACCGTGGACGCGCGCATCCGGCCGCAGGATTGGCAGCAAGCCGTATGTATGCCGCTGCCCAAGGACATCCTCATTCCCCAGGAGGGGGAGGAGGTAAGGGAGCAGGAGCGTATTGCTCCCATTGCCGTCATCAAAACACCTGCCGGTGAGGATGTGCTGGATTTTGGCCAGAACCTGACCGGGTATGTGCAGTTTACCGTTTCCGGAAAGGTAGGGCACCAGGTAACCATCCGGCACGCAGAGGTGCTGGACAGTGAAGGGAATTTCTATACCGCCAATCTGAGAAGCGCCAAAGCGGAGTTTGCCTGTATTTTGAACGAAGGGGTGAACACGTTCAAGCCCCGGTTCACTTTCTTCGGCTTCCGTTATATCCATCTGATCGATTGGCCGGAAGCGATTAAACTGGAGCGCTTCACCGCCATCGTAGTCCACTCCGACATGAAGCGTACCGGTCATTTTGAATGCGGGAACAGCCTTGTTAGCCGCTTGTACCAGAACATTGTCTGGGGGCAGAAGGGGAATTTTCTGGATGTGCCTACCGACTGTCCCCAGCGGGACGAGCGCCTTGGCTGGACCGGAGATGCCCAGGCATTCATCAAAACTGCCGCGTACAATTTTGACGTAAGCCGGTTCTTCACAAAGTGGCTGCATGACTTGAAGTCCTGCCAGTACGCGGACGGCTGTGTGCCCGCGGTGATCCCGGATGTACTGACGAGGGAAGTCAGGCGTTCCTACAAAGCCCTTTTGACACCTGATGCAAGAAGCGGCAGCGGATCCGCCGCCTGGGGTGACGCGGCCTGCATCTGCCCCTGGCAAATGTATGTAAGCTACGGCGATAAAACGCTGCTGGCGGAACAGTTTGACAGCATGGTTGGCTGGGTGGAGTATATCAGGCGTCAGGGAGACGGTGAAGCCTTGTGGAATACCGGCTTTCATTACGGCGACTGGCGGGGGCTGGACGCGCCTTCCGGCAGCTACAAGGGAAGTACGGACGAAGGGCTGATTGCCACCGCCATGTATGCCCATTCGGTAAATCTTCTTGTAAAGGCTGGGCGTGTGCTGGGCAGGGACATGACGGAGTATGAGATGCTACATGGCCGCATCGTGACGGCTTTCAGGGAAAGGTATATGCCGCAAGAGAAGCTGAGTTGTCACACCCAAACGGCGCATGTGCTGGCGCTGCATTTTGACTTGTGTGAAGACAAGGCCGGCGTTGCCGCGTCGCTTGCAAAGATGATAGAGGACAACCGCATACACCTTAGCACCGGCTTTGTGGGCACGCCATATTTATTGCATGTACTGTCGGAAAACGGCTATTTGAATCTTTGCTATTCCCTGCTCCTGCAGGAATCCTTCCCCTCCTGGCTGTATTCCGTGAAAAAGGGTGCAACCACCATCTGGGAGCATTGGGATGGCCTTCGCGAAGACGGGACCATGTGGAGCACCGACATGAACTCCTTCAACCATTATGCCTATGGTGCCGTGGGGGACTGGATGTTTTCAGTTGCCGCCGGGATCAACCCCGTGGAGGATGCGCCGGGCTATGCAGCAATCAGGATTTGGCCAATGCCGGATGAGCGGCTGGGCTTTGTGAAGGCGTCGCTTGAAACCAAGTATGGGCTCATCCGCAGTGAGTGGCGGTATGAGGGAGATAGGATACGTTATGGAATTGAAATCCCGGGCGGCGTGCAAGCAGAAATCGTCATCGGCGGTATTTCCCAAAAAGTAAACGGCGGCATCTATACGATGACCGCCGCGAAAGAGCTTTCTTAAATCGTTTTATTGCGTTACCGCTGGTTCCACTCCATGTGCTTGAGCCGAAGCAGTGTGATCGAAAAAAATACAAGGATCAGGGCCAGGGTAATCAACAATGAATAGGCCATGGGTTGGGTGGGGGCATCATTCAGCTTCATGGCCGCGTCCAGCAGGCCGGAGGGAAGATAAGCGGAAATGCTCAAGAGGCTTCCCAGAAAATGTGAGCCATAAACGGCTGCCAGCGTCATGCAGCCGGCGGCGATGGGCTTTTTGATCAGTACGCCGAACATTAAAAGGCAGGACACTACAAAAACCATGAACACGCCCTGCATCAAACCGCCGCGCAAAACGGGCAGCAATCCGATTTCAAAGGAGAACAGCAGCCCGGCATATGCGTAATTGATGGCGAGCGCAGCCGTCAGGATGACGACCAGTGCCGTACCGAACACGGTAAGCTTGGCTCCGGCGACAGACAAGAACCGCTTTCCTGAGCACAGGGGCAATACCAGCGTGTTGTCCCTGATTTCCTGTGCTATCAGGCCGCAAAGGGTTAAGGCCACCATCACCGAGCCGATTTCAAACACATCGCCCATATAGCCTTGAATGCATTGAACTTGTGTCATTTGAAACATCTGGCTGAGCACTTCGGGAGCAAGACCTGGCATTTGGCTTTGCATCACGCCAGGCACTACGAATTTCATCATCACCGGGGTCAGCATGGCGAAAAACAGGAATCCGGCCGAAAGAATCAAGAACCTGCCATTGCGCAGGCCGTAGCGCCATTCTTTAAGCATTTCATGCATCATGGCCGTTCACCTCCTTCATGAATATATCCTCCAGCGTATGGCTGTGCAGGGCAAGCGATTTGACCGGTATGCCCGCGTCCGCCAAGAAGGCCATGAGCTGTTTTGACATCTCATCCGCATCCCGTGCGGTGACGCTAAGATAGTCATCCTTGCATTGAATATCCGTCACGCCGGGCAGCGCCCGCAACCTTTGCAATGCATCTTCCTTGATGGGGAGCACAGGTTCGATATCGTATATGGGCAGAATGTGATCCCGTTTCAGCTGATGAAGAGGCTTTTCTACAACCATTTTGCCCGAGGCGATGATGCCCACCGTATCGCATACCCGCTCCACGTCACTCAAGATGTGGGTGGAGAAGAACACCGTTTTCCCCATTTGCTTCAAATCCTTCATCAGGCGCAGCACGTCGCTGCGGCCCTCAGGGTCCAGCGCGGAGGATGGCTCATCCAGTATCAGCAGGGCGGGATTGTGAATCATGGCCGCGGCGATACCCAGCCGCTGTTTCATGCCCCTGGAAAAGCCGCCCACCCGGCGGTTTGCCGCATCCGCAAGGCCTACCCAGTGAAGCATTTGTTGAACGCGGCCTTCTATAGCATCATGTTTGCCGCTTTCATGAAGGTACTCCAGCGTTTCCTTTGCGGTAAGCCAGGGGTAGAACCTGGGGTCTTCCGGAAGGTATCCGATATCCAGATCGCGGGGATGCGTAACCTTTGACACATCCTTGCCGTTTACGATACATGCTCCGCTGTTTGGCCGGGAAAGCCCTGCCAGAATGTTCATGGTGGTGGATTTTCCCGCGCCGTTGTGGCCGATGAAACCGTATATCTCGCCCGTTTTCACATTCAGGTTGATGCCTTTGAGGGCATGGAAGGCACGGAAATGTTTGTTAAGATTCTTGACAGTAATCATCAGTAAGCCTTCTTTCTGCCAATAATAAGAAACAGCATTGGGCCTATCAGATTGGGGAATACGCAGATCACAAGCCAAAGCCACTTGTTCAGGTTCTGTACGCCTTCTTTGAAAATCTTCAGTGCGCAATAAATGGCAAGGCCCAGTTGAATGGCGACCAGGGGCAGCAGCATCAGGATCAATTCCGTGGTAAGCTTGAATTCGTTCATGTTTGTGACCTCCTTACTTGGTACGGTCTGATGATACCAATAAGGTCGGTCATATGGGTAGTTACCGGAGTCATATGGGGAGTCATATCGTAAAAATCGCTAACGCGTTTTTTACGACTGTTGCAGAATTTCCTACGATTCTGCGCACTGTGCTTTGCTACGCTTGTTCAGTGCGCAGAATCGCGGGCAGGAAATTCTGTAAAAGCATAAGCAAAGCCTAAAAACAGGCGAAGCCTGTCGCTGATTTCGGTTGAAAAACGAGGGGGCGGCGGCCCCCTCGTTGCTCCCTGAGTTATATTGGAGTCTATATGATACTTTGAATTGCTTCGTACATGGCTATTTACCTTTCCACTAGAACCCCAACTTCTTGAACGCGATCACGGCGTTGGCACGGTCGCTCACGCCCATTTTCATATAGATTTGGCTGATATAGTTTTTCACCGTACCAATGGTCAGATACAGCGCTTTGGCGATTTCACCGTTGCTTTTGCCCTCAGTAAGCAGCCGGATGATCTCCATCTCCCGCTGGGAAAAATCATCCAATGTCACGTTCGGTGCGGCGTTTTGATTCAGATGTGAGGTGATTTTGGCCGCGATCCTTCCAGGCAATATAATGCTTCCGTTCAGGCCGTCGCGGATGGCCTCCACCAGCTTTTCGCTGCCGATGTCCTTGAGTAGGTAGCCCGAAGCGCCGTACGTCATGGCTTTGATGATGTACTCGTCGTCGTCAAAGGTGGTCAGTACGATGACAGTGGTATCAGGAAAATCCCGCTTGATCAGCCGCGTCGCCTCCACGCCATCCATTTCGGGCATACGGATGTCCATCAGCACCACATGGGGTTTCAGTATCCCTGCCTGTTCATAGGCGGCCTTGCCGCTGCCGGCCTCCCCCACAACAGCTAGACCTTCGTGGGCTTGCAGCAGTGACTTGATGCCCTCGCGGATGATGGTTTGGTCGTCCGCCAGCAGGATTCTGATATCGCTCATAACTTTCCGCCTCCCGTCATTTGGCCGGCCGGAAGGACAATGCTTACGGTGAACCCTTCGCCCTTCATGCTGTCCGCCCGCAGGGTGCCGCCAATGCCCTCCACCCTTCTTGCCATGTTGTCAAGGCCAAAGCCGAACACAATAGAATCGGTACCCTGACCGTTATCGGAAAATGTCATGTGGATGGTTCCCTTGTGCTCTGCAAGGAGCAGATCGGCCTCTGTGCTCCGCCCGTGCTTTATGCTGTTGGTGATGCATTCCTGTATGGCCCGAAGCAGTACATTTTGCTGAATGGGCAGAAGATCGGTTTTGATTTCCATGACGGCGTTGACGATAAGGCCCGTGTTCCTTTGGATATCGGAAAGAAGCCCGCTTACTGCTGGCTGGAACTGCATATCTCCGCCTGCCTGTATGGTCTTTACGGAATGGCGGATGTCGAGAAGACCGCGCTTTACCTGCTCTTTCGCCAAGGCGAATTTTTCCCTGGCCGCGGTATCATTTTGGTCCAGCAGCTTTTCGCCCGCTTCGATGGCAATGGCCGCGCTGGTCAGCGTATGGCCTACGGTATCGTGTATTTCTCCTGTGATCCTGTTTCTCTCGGCCAATACGGCCATTTCCTCCAGCATCAGAGATTGCTCCTTTAGCGTTTTTAACGCGGTTTGAAGACGCGTGTTCAAAAGAAGCTGCTTTTTCAGCATATAAAAGGACATGAACACCATGATATACACCAACAGATTCACGTAGATGTAGCTGATGATGTCATCAGGCGAGATAACAGGGGCTGATGCAACTTTCAGAATGTTGATGGCAAGGTAGGCGATCAGCATGGAAGCGGAATAGACTTTTGCTGTTTTCGGGGGAAATGCGTTGACGATGCCCGCCATTACGGCCAGCACAAGAAACTGGCCGCTGCGCGTTGTATCCAGGTAATCCACCGCCAAAACCAGCGGGATCTGCGCGATGGCAACCATATGGTACAACGGTTTGGGGAGCTTTTTGCCGGCCAGCCCATGTATAATCATCAGCAAAAAGCAAGCGCTCAGCAGCCAGCCGATAACTGGGGAATAGTCTTGTGTCATGCCCAGGGTCATGATGCGCATCGAAAAAACCTCGTATGCCACCACGAGCAGCACAAATATGCCCTGGCGAATATGGCTGTCGATCTCCATATCCTTTATTTCATCCGGTTGTTCCGCTTCCCTTTTGCGGGTCAAAAACAGATAGACCGCCGCGGCCAGGATGTTGAATATCACGATGGCGATGATGTACAGGGTTTTTTTGAGGTTGGAAATATTGTTGTTTTCCCAGCAATGCTTGATAAAATAGGCCTGAATCAACACCTGCATGAGTATGCCAGGCCCTATGATGGGGAGGATGTCGTTGATGTTCATAGTGC
>JAEZLW010000209.1 GCA_023415145.1 Bacillota bacterium
TGGAAATCGCCAATCGCCTCGTCCAGCTTCGCAAGCAAAGCAACCTTTCCCAGGAAGAACTGGCCATGCGGCTGGGCATCAGCAGGCAGGCGGTCTCCAAATGGGAGCGCGCGGAATCCTCCCCCGATACCGATAACCTGATCGCACTGGCATCTTTGTACAAGTTGTCCTTGGATGATTTGGTTCACTCCGAACTCCCGCCGGAGCCTACCGCCTACACCCCCCCTTACCAGCCGGAAACAGTGTTTACGGCGGAAGTACCGACGCTGGACGGAAGCTACTTTGAAGTCAAAGGTGAAAAAGAAGAAGATGCGCCCGCAAAGAAGGAGGATATTGATCCTCTGCCTGAGGGCAGCTTCTATGATACCAAGGAAGGACAAATGCACAAGGAGGGCTGGCTGCATCGGGTGCCCTACCCCTTGTTCATCACCGCCCTGTACCTGGTGCTGGGTTTCATATTTCACCAATGGCACCCCGGCTGGCTCGTCTTTATGACCATCCCCATCCACTACATGCCGGAGAAGGAAAAGACATTTCCGTATTTGCTTGGCAATCCGGTTATGATTTCACTGATCTACCTGATACTTGGCTTTTATCTGCACCTGTGGCATCCCGGCTGGCTGATTTTCTTGGCCATCCCCATCATACAGAGCACGCGGGTCGGCAAGAAGACCGAAAATACAGGGAAGAAAGCTGAGAATTCATAAAAAAGCTGCTCCGGTTTTCGGAGCAGCATTTTTTGATTAGGCACTGACTTCTTTTTCTGCGGATGTAGGCTTGCCCGGCTTGGGCACATGATACTCGCACCTGGGATCATAGCGAACCGTAGCGGGAGGCTTTTCCAGCTCTTCCGGGTGGTTCAGGCAGTGGAGTATGGTGGCGAACAGGCGGGCGTACATGGCGCCGGCGCTTACACGCTCGTCGGCGGTAACACCCACCGGCAGCACGCGCCTGCGCACGACTTTCCCATCGGGGGTCATAGCCACCTTGCGCTCCACGGTTCCCATGCTCACAAACATGCTGCTATTGCCGAAATTGTAAATGTGGTGATACACCGAATGCATGCCGATGGAGGCCATGTTGGTGATCCACAGACCAGCATGGAAGGGACTGGCATCAATAAGCACCTTGGGAATAAGTCCATAACGGTCCATGAGCTTGACCAGCCCCATGACCGCGTTGGGCAATACAGGCATCGATAGCATACCCCTTGCAAACTTCAGGGTAAAATTGCTTTTCTCCATAGGCCGGTTAGCCGCCACTGCCTCGTTAACCCGCTGCGCCACATCGAATATGGTGTCCGTGGGGTCAAAAAACAGCTTGATGGTGGTTTCCTCAATGGAATCATCCTTCGTATCCCGCAAAAGAGCGAAGGAAACGGACAATTCCTTGCGGGAATACAGCTGCTTGTTCATGATAAAGCGGTTGATTTCTGGAAATTGGGAAACACCGCGCACGTAGGCAGCGATGATCAACTGCTTGAAAGTGATTTTATTGCCCTTTGCGCTTTGATCGGCAATATACCGGGCAAGGATCTCATAATCCAGCTCCTGCTGCAAAAACACCTGGGCGTCACAGCGCTGCGGCATAAAATACGGGGTTGCCTGGATGATGGGGTCCTTATGTTTGAATCTGCGCCCCTCCGGCCGGAATCCGAACATGCGATCCATCCTTTCCGTGTTCAAATTTTTCGGAACGGGCGGCAAGCTATGATGATTGCTAAATGAAAGAAAAAAGATATGGCCCGGGCGCATATATCGCCTGAGCTATCCGCTACATTGCCGCACAAAGCTATTGTATCCTGTTACATTGCTTACGTCAATGACAAATGGAAGCAGTTCCGTATGAATGCCGGCTTTGAGAAATTCGGGGTCGCCGCTTACATAATCCTTGGGTGGCTTGGAGGGCCGCAGTCCTCCAAGTACAATCATTTGCACTGGCTCAGCCGGTGCAAATGGATTTCCCCAAAGGGCGAGCTTGCCCGCCCGACGGGAAATCAACTCCTGCAACCGGATTTCGCCCGGAATTTTCGTGAGAAAATTCAGAAATCCGGCCTCTTCGCCTCCAAAAGCGCTTACGGCAAGGACGAAAGCGCTTTTGGAGGCTAGGAATGGATAGATTATTGACAACTTTACTAGGAAATGATACAATCCAACCACGCCGAAAGGCCATCCCTTTTTCTGGGATGGCTTTTTTGAAAAATTCCGGCTGAATGTTGTTTCAATAGCATGAGGACAAGGAGGTCCTGCGTATGCCCGTCAAAATTCCCGATGCCCTCCCGGCCACCAGAATCCTCACGCAGGAAAACATATTCGTGATGACGGAAAAGCGGTCCGCTTCCCAGGATATACGTCCGCTTCACATTGCGATCCTGAACCTGATGCCCACCAAAGAGGATACGGAGACGCAGCTATTGCGTGTGATCGGGAATACGCCGCTGCAGGTGGAGATCACGCTTTTGCATACGGAAAGCTATAATTCCCGCAACGTGGATCACCAGCACCTGTCTGCCTTCTACCGTACCTTTGCCGATGTGAAAAACGAATACTTCGACGGTGTGATCATTACCGGCGCACCGGTGGAAAAGCTGGATTTTGAGGATGTGCATTACTGGCAGGAGCTGCAAAACATCATGGCCTGGGCCGATGAGCGGGCTTTCAGCACGCTGTTCATCTGCTGGGCAGCCCAGGCGGGGCTGCACTACCACTACGGCATTCACAAGAGGCCCTTGCCGAAAAAAATGTTCGGCGTGTTTCCACACAAGGTGCTGATAAAGGATTCCAAGCTGGTGCGCGGTTTTGACGATGTGTTCTATATCCCTGTCAGCCGTCATACGGGGCTTGTGGAGGAAGAAGTGCTGGCCTGCAATGACCTTCACGTTCTGGCCGCCTCCGAGGAATCGGGCATGGGCCTCATTGCCAGCCAGGACGGACGCAGGGTGTTTGCCACCGGGCACAGCGAGTATAACGCCAACACCCTGGCCAACGAATATTTCCGCGATATCAGCAAAGGGCTTGAGATACAGGTTCCCAAATACTACTTCCCTCAGGATGACCCGAAAAACGAGCCGCTCGTCCGCTGGCGCAGCCATGCAAATTTGCTGTTTGCCAACTGGCTGAACTACTTCGTCTATCAGGAGACGCCTTACGAGCTAAGCGATCTGGCTTTCAAAAGGGGGCGGTAGCATATGCGGATTCCTTCCCTGCTCAACGATGGCCGGGTGCACATTTCCTGCGAAATCTTCCCGCCCAAGGAGTTTTCGGGCCTAAATCAGGCGGTGAATGTTGCCCGGGAGATCGCCGTTCTTTCCCCGGCATTTATCAGCGTTACCTACGGTGCCGCCGGGAATACCGCTGCCCATACGCTGGAAATTGCCCGGGCGGTGAAGGAAGCCGGCTGCACGCCTCTGTACCACCTGACCTGCGCCACCTCCACGACAGACCAAATCCATCAACGGCTGAACGAGATTCAGGCGGAAGGGATTGAAAATGTACTTGCACTGCGGGGAGATATTCCTGAGGGTACTGTTTTCCCCGGCCCCAGGCAGTACAGGTATGCTTCCGACCTTATAGCCCAGGTGAACTCGTTCGGCGGCTTCGCCGTCGGGGCGGCCTGCTATCCCGAAGGTCATCCCGAATCGCCTTCCAAAGACACTGATCTTGACAACCTTCGCCGAAAGGTGGACGCCGGGGTAGACTTTTTGACGACGCAGCTGTTTTTTGACAACAATGTCCTTTACAACTTTCTTTACCGGGCATTGCAAAAGGGCATTTCCGTTCCCATCGCGGCGGGGATCATGCCGGTGGTAAACGCCGCCCGGATCAAGCGCATGTGTTCTCTGTCCGGTGCGTCGCTGCCGCCCCGCTTTGTTGCTATCGTGGACAGATTTTCTCAAAATCCCAAAGCCATGCGCCAGGCAGGCATCGCCTTTGCTACCGAACAGATCATCGATCTCATCGCCAACGGTGTCAACAACATCCACATCTACACCATGAACCGGCCTCAAATCGCTGCCGCCATCTTTCAAAACCTGTCGGACATTTTAGGGGAATAGGCCGTGGAAGAGGAAATCAGCCGCAAAACCATTGCCAAATACCTGGGCTACCGGGGCAAAGCGCTGGATGAACCCACCGCCGCGCTGGTGGAGGAAGCCATCAATGAGCTTTCTGCCATTCCGCCCCGCCATGTCCTACTCCGGCTTCCGCTTTCTATCTCGGAAAACACAGTGCACATTGGAAGCCTGGCCATGGAAAGCAAAAGCCTGGCCGCCCATTTGAAGGACTGTCGGGAGGCTGTTCTATTGGCGGCCACTTTGGGCGTGCAGGCGGATCAAATCATCCGCTGCGCCTCCTTATTGCACATGAGCCGTGCGGTGGTATTGCAAGCATGTGCCGCAGCCAAGCTGGAAGCCTACCTTAATGCAACAGGTGAAGCGTTGGCTCAAGAATTTATGAAGGAAAGCCTGTTTCTAGCGCCCAGGTTCAGCCCCGGCTACGGCGATTTATCCCTTTCCTGCCAGGGGGAGCTGCTTCATCTGTTGGAAGCCGGCAAGCGCATCGGCCTTGGGCTGACGGCGGAGCATATGCTCACACCCAGCAAATCGGTGACTGCTATCCTTGGCCTGTCCAATGAAAAACAAACTGCCTGCTATCAGGTATGCCAAAGGTGCCCGCACCTGGCCTGCCCTTTTCGGGAGGAATGATGATGAATTTTTTGAAAGCCCTGGGAACAAAATTGCTGTTCGTAGATGGCGGCCTTGGCACCATGCTGCAAAGCATGGGCCTTACCGGCGGCCAACCGCCGGGATCATGGAACCTTGAGCATCCCGACCGGGTGCGCAAGGTGCATGAGGCTTACCTTGCGGCCGGCTGCGACATCATCACATCCAATACCTTCGTGGTGGATGCGCTGCACTTCGGGGACCAGGCTGGTCAGATCGTGCGCGCCGGTGTTTCCTTGGTCAAGGAAGCGGTGAAAGGCGCGGGCAGAGGAATCGTAGCCTTTGATCTAGGCCCCACAGGCAAGCTTTTGCAGCCCTTTGGTGATCTGCCCTTTGAAACGGCGGTAACGCTGTTTGGCGATATGGCTGAAGCCGGCGCACAGGCCGGGGCGGATGTGATCTTTATCGAAACCGTATCCGACAGTTACGAAATCAAAGCGGCGGTGCTGGGCTGCCGGGAGCGGACCAACCTTCCCATCGTAGTCACCATGATGGTGAACGAAAACGAAAAGTTGCTCACAGGCGGCGATATCCCGGGCATGGTGGCCATGCTGGAGGGACTTCAAGTAACCGCCTTGGGCTTGAACTGCGGCCTGGGCCCAAAGCAGATGTTTCCACTTCTTGCGAAAGTGATGAATTATACCTCACTGCCGGTGCAGGTTTGCCCCAACGCAGGCCTGCCGCATCTTTCGAATGGCGTAACGCGGTTTATGCTCTCTCCCGAGGATTTTGCAAAGGAAATGGAAGAGCTTGTTAGGCTTGGTCCATGGCTGATGGGAGGCTGCTGCGGCACCACGCCTGAGCATATCGCAGCCATGATCAGGCGGCTCAAGGATGCCAGGCCCAAACCCATCGTACCCAAAGATGACACCATCGTCTGTTCCTATGGAAAAACAGTAGTATTCGGAGAAGCGCCCATCCTCATCGGCGAGCGCATCAACCCCACCGGCAAGCCGCGGCTTAAGCAGGCGCTGAAGGAAGGGGACATGGCCTATCTTCAGCAGGAAGCCGCCGGGCAGCAGGAAAACGGCGCTCATATGCTGGATGTGAACGTAGGCCTTCCCGGAATCGAGGAATCTGTCGTACTGAAACAGGCAGTGGAAAGCCTGCAGGCCATAAGCGACCTGCCGCTGCAAATTGACACCGCCGATGCAAAGGCTCTGGAGGCAGCGCTGCGTATATACAACGGCAAGGCGCTGGTGAACTCCGTCACCGGCAAAGCATCCTCCATGGCGGCGGTCTTCCCGCTGATCAAAAAGTACGGCGGTGCGGTGGTTGCGCTGCCCCTTGACGAATCCGGCATCCCATCCACAGCCGACGGGCGCATTGATATTGCCCGGAAGATCCTGGAGGAAGCGCAGCGCTTTGGCATCCCGAAAAAAGACATCCTGCTGGATGGGCTGACCATGACCGTCAGCACCGATAAAAACGCCGCCTTGGTCACCATAAAAACCATCCGCCGGGCCAAGGAAGAACTGGGCCTGAAAACAATCCTGGGTGTATCCAACGTATCCTTTGGCCTGCCCCGGCGGGAAAAGCTGAACGCGGTCTTCTTCGCCATGACCTTGGCTGCCGGGCTGGATGCCGCCATCATGAATCCCCACTCCGTGCCCATGATGGAGGCATATCTGGCGGGCACCGCCATCGCCGGGCGGGATGAGCAGTTTCAAAACTATATCTTGGCCTTCGGCGGACAGGAGGCACCAACGGCCCCTTCTGTGGTCAAGGGTGAGCCGGGCCTGAAAGAAGCGGTGCTCAAGGGGCTATCTTCTCAGGCCGGCAAGGCGGCTCAGGCGTTGCTTCAAGAAGGACGCCAGCCCTTGTCCCTGGTGGAGGAGGAGCTGATCCCCGCCCTATCTCAGGTGGGCAGCGGCTTTGAAACGGGCAGGCTGTTTTTGCCCCAGCTTTTGATGAGCGCTGAGGCTGCCAAAGCCGCCTTTGACAAGCTTCGGGCAGAGCTTATAGCTTCCGGCCAGGAAGCGAAAAGCAGGGGAAAAATCCTGCTGGCCACCGTGGAAGGGGACATTCACGACATCGGCAAAAACATCGTGAAGGTGCTCCTGGAAAACTACGGCTTTCAGGTCATCGACCTGGGCCGGGATGTTCCGGCGGATTCAGTGGTGGAAACAGCCATCCGGGAGGACATCCGCCTGGTAGGCCTGTCCGCGCTGATGACCACCACTGTTCCCGGCATGGAAAAAACCATCCGTTTGCTTCGGGAGCACAAGCCCGGAACCTTAGTCATGGTGGGCGGTGCGGTACTCACGGAAGAATACGCCAGGCAAATCAGCGCCGACTTCTATGGAAAGGACGCCATGGCCTCGGTGAGTTACGCGATGCAGGTGTTCGCTTAGCCAGGCGACGCTGATCCGCAAGCTCCATCGTCGCGCTGGTTCGCTGTCGCTCCCATCGCTTCGTTTCGCTAGATTCCTTCGCCTCGCTTCATCACTCCATCTGGCTCAATCGTCGCACTGGTTCGCTGTCGCTCCCATCGCTTCGTTTCGCTAGATTCCTTCGCCTCGCTTCATCCCTCCATCTGGCTCAATCGGCGCGCTGGTTCGCTACCGCTCCCATCGCTTGTTTCGCCAGCCTCCTCCACCCCTCCATCATCCGCCACTGGCGGGGTCTGGGTTCCGGAGCCACCAGCGGCGCTCGGTTCACTCACCCCTGGACCCCTGCTCAAGGGATATATCCCTTGAGAATCCCCCTATAAAGGGAAGGAACGAAAGTGCATAAATCCTATATGCACGGGGGAGGACGATAATTCTTCCCTTTTATACATTTCACCTTTATCCATCCAATAGACAATATATGCAATATATGGTATCCTTGTACAAGATAATGCAGCCTATTGCGTTTTCACTTGCCGGCAGTCCGGTGAAAGAACTGCCCGGCCGCATTCCCGAGGAAAACAAAACGGCTCTGTACAGCCGTTGCTTGGCTTCAAGAAAACGGACAACCGCACATCTCATATGCTACATGGCAAAGGAGACTCTTCTAATGCGTATGCGGACTTCGGCTTTTCTTCTGTCCATTATGGTGGTCTGTCTTGTTTTCAGCGCTCAGGCCGCGCCGCCCCCTGCCGGGAGCACAGGCATGCCCATCACCGCCATCGTCCTCCCGGAGGAAGGGATCACACTGAATGATATGCCCATGGATAAGGCGGAGGCCGTTGCAACGCTTGCGAAAGGGACGAATGTCACGGTGGAAACCCTGGGCCTGTACTGGTCTGAGGTGTCTGACGGTACGCAGAAGGGTTATGTGCCCACCGCCGCATTGCACCTGGATGACTGGGATGTGCCAGATGAAACGAATGCCAAAAAGGATGGCGGCATCCGGTTCGCGGTATTCAACCATGGCACCGTACCCGGCCAGGCGTGGACCATGACCTTGCGGGAAGCGCCCAGCCGTAAGGCGGCCAAAATGGATACCTGTGTCTGCGGCACGGTGATGGTAGCCCTCGAAAAGAACAAGGAATACTCCCTGGTGCATGTGGGCGACAAGGTCGGGTATCTGCTTACCAAGTACCTTACCTTTTACGATTCCGCCCAAACCGCTAAGCAGTATGCCATCATCCAAAATGATGAAAAGGTGGCTTTCCGCAATGACCGGTCACTTTGGAAAAACCATATCATCACCTACCTGGAACCGGATACGGCGGTAACGCTTATCTGGGACAAAAAGGGCTGGGCCTGTATAGAGGCGCTGGGGTATCAGGGGTTTGTGTATACAGAGTTTCTGGATATTCTGGAATAGCTGAAGAAAACTTGTGATATGTTTCCCGCCATGCTATAATTCAACCGGCCTGCAAGCATTTTCTGCATAAGGCCGGTTGTTTGTTATTCAAGGCCCGTCAAGTACAATTTCCTCTTTCCTCACAGAAAGGACAAGCCATGGACGTCACCGTATTTTTGCAGGAACTATCCAAACTGGGCATCGGCTTTTACACCGGTGTGCCCGACTCCCTGCTCCAACCGCTTTGCGATACGCTGTATGCCCGTTTTGGTACGAATAGCCAGCACATCGTCGCCGCCAATGAAGGGGCCGCGGTGGGCCTGGCGGCAGGCCATTATATCGCCACCGGCAAGCCTGCTCTTGTATATTTGCAAAACAGCGGCATTGGCAACGCTGCCAATCCTGTTATTTCGTTGCTGAACGAAAAAGTATACGGCGTTCCCTGCGTGTTTGTGGTTGGCTGGCGAGGTGAGCCGGATGTACATGACGAGCCCCAGCATGTATTCCAGGGGGAAATCACCCCCGATATGCTGTCGGTCATGGGCCTTCAACCTTTGATACTATCGGCAGGCACCACCATTCCGGACCTTGTTGAATTGGTATCCATAGCGGAAGCTACTCTCAGTAAGGGAAAGAGCATTGCCTTTCTTGTAAGAAAGGGCGCGCTGTCGGGTGGAGAAAAGACAAATTATGCAAATCATCATACGCTTTTGCGGGAGGAAGCATTGCGGCTGATTTTGACCCATGCATCCAATGATGATGTCTTTGTCTGTACCACAGGCAAAACCTCCAGGGAAGTATATGAGCTTCGGGAAGTGCTGAACCTGCGCCATGACCGGGATTTTCTCACCGTGGGCTCTATGGGCCATGCTTCCATGATCGCTTTGGGCATCGCCCTGAAAAAACCCGAAACTACCGTCTGGTGTCTGGACGGGGACGGTGCGGCGCTCATGCACCTGGGCAGCCTGTTGACAGAGGCCCGGTGTGCGTGCAAAAACCTGATCCATGTGGTACTAAACAACGGCGCCCATGAAAGCGTTGGCGGCATGCCGGTAAGCGGTGGTGATGTATCCTTCACGGCCATCGCGAAGGCGGCGGGGTTTGAAAGCTGCTTTTTTGCGGAAGATGAAAAAGCACTGCTTAAACTTCTGCCCGCTGTACGGGAAACCGCCGGAAAGCAGCCCTGCTTTTTGGAGATTGCTTTGAAGCAAGGCTCCCGCAAGGATCTGGGCCGGCCCAAGACCACCCCCAAGGAAAACCTGCGGCAGCTAATGGATTATTTGAAGACGCAAGGAGAAAAAGCATGAAGGCGCTCCTGCTCAATTCCGGCGTGGGCAATAGGATGGGTGCGCTTACGGAGCGCAGCCCCAAGTGCATGTGCCCAATCGGCGCGGGCTACACCATACTAAGCCGCCAGCTCACACTGATCGCGAAAGCCGGTATCCGGGACACGGTTATCACGGTCGGCCCATTTGCCGAGCTTATAAAAGAGCATGTGGCAGGCCTGAATCTGCCGCTTCACGTTACTTATGTGCCCAATCCCCAATACAGCGAAACCAACTACATCTACTCCATGCACCTGGCGGCGGAACACTTGGACGATGACATCCTGCTCCTGCACGGCGATTTGGTGCTGGAAAGCAGCGTGCTTGACGACTTGATTACAAGTCCAAAAAGCGTGGTGGCGGTGGACGCCACCCTGCCACTGCCGGACAAGGATTTCAAGGCAAAGGTACATGATGGACGCGTCATAGCCATCGGTGTGGAGTTCTTCGGGCCGGACTGCGTTGCCTGTCAGCCCGCCTACCGCTTTGACAAAGAGGATTTTAAAGCCTTCATGAAAGCCATCGGTGAGTTTTGCTTACATGGGCAGCGGAAAGTGTATGCCGAGAATGCCTTCGACGCGCAAAACGGCGCTATCCCCCTGTATCCGCTGGAACTGAATGGCCGGCTGTGCAACGAAATCGACAATCTGCAAGACCTGGAAACAGTGTCCCAACGGTTTTTGACAACACTACCAAAAGAGGTGAAATAACGTATGAAGCAGGTTTACATGTGCTTCAGCACGGACATCCTCCACAACGGCCACATCAAGATCATCAAACAGGCGGCGCAGCTTGGCGAGCTGACGGTAGGCGTACTCACCGATGAAGTGATCGCGTCCTTCAAGCGCTATCCCCTGATTCCCCTGGAGGAGCGGCTGCAGCTTTTTCAAAACATCATGGGCGTCAAGCGCGTTCTTATACAAAGCACACTGAGTTATGAAGCGGTCTTGCGGGAATTGAAGCCCGACATCGTCGTCCACGGAGATGACTGGCGGGTTGGCTATCAAGCCAACATCCGCCGCCAGGTGATTGAGGTTCTGGCAGAATGGGGCGGTGAACTGATAGAATACCCCTACACCCGCACACCCACAGAGGAGACGCTAAGCCGTCTGGACCAGCAGCTTTCCATGCCGGAAAACAGGCGGTCAAGGCTCAAAAAGCTTCTGCAATACAAGCCCTGCCTTTCGGTAATGGAAGCCCACAACGGCCTCACGGGGCTGATCGTGGAGCAGACAAGGGTGGAAACGCAAAATGGTGTCAAGCAATTTGACGCCATGTGGGTTTCCAGCCTGTGCGACTCCACCGCCAAGGGCAAGCCGGATATCGAGCTGGTGGACCTCACCTCCCGCATTCAAACGCTGGAGGAGATCATGGAGGTCACCACCAAACCCATCATTCTGGACGGAGATACCGGCGGCCAGACGGAGCATTTTGCCTACAATGTGCGCACGTTGGAGCGGCTGGGCATATCCGCTGTCATCATTGAGGATAAAACAGGGCTGAAAAAGAACTCCCTGTTTGGCACTCAGGCACAGCAGACCCAGGAAAACATCGATAGCTTCTGCCAAAAGATAAAGGCCGGCAAAAATGCGCAAAAAACCAAAGACTTCATGATCATCGCAAGGTGCGAAAGCCTGATCCTGGGAAAAGGCATGGAGGATGCGCTCACCCGCTGCCGAGCCTATGTTCAAGCCGGGGTGGACGGCATCATGATCCATTCCTGCCAAAAAAGCCCCTCGGAGATTTTGGAATTCTGCCGCCTGTTCAGATCTGATGACCTCACTACGCCGCTGGTTGCCGTTCCCACCACCTACAACGTCATTTCTGAAGAGGAGCTTTCAGCCGCGGGGGTCAACATTGTCATTCACGCCAACCATCTTTTGCGCAGCGCCTTCCCGGCCATGCAGCGCACATCCCGGACTATTCTTGCAAATGGGCGGTCCCTGGAGGCGGAGGAAGGCTGCCTGTCCATCAAGGAAATCCTTACCCTGATCCCTGAACAGGAGATCTAAGAAGATGGCTGTGTTTTCACCCTTTTGCCCGGTGGATATCCGTATCTTGGACAAAGTAAAGGGGCTTGAAGCCATAGAATCCCTGCTCGATGGCACAATCGGCCTGTGCGTTCTTGCCAGTGATACCATGGCCGCAAGGCTTTCTTTGCATAATTATTTAAAGGGATTACTGGCCCGGCATGGGGGAGTCTGGCTGAAGGACATCCCTGCAAACCCATCCGTTTTTGATGTGACGCAAGCGCTCAAAGCGCTTTACGCAAAGCCTGTAAATGCCATTTTATCAATCGGCGGAGGAAGCGCAATCGACCTGGGCAAAGCCATTGCGGCCTTTCATGGCCTTTTTGATGAAAACAGGCTGACTGAAGAAAACGTAGGCAACGCCATTGCCAAAAAGGCATATGAAAAGGCCCGCGACATTCCCATCCATCTTGCCGTACCCACCACAGCGGGAACAGGCTCGGAAGTAACACGCTGGGCTACCGTGTGGAATCCTGCTTGTCAACAAAAGCTGTCAGTCGACTGGGCGCCCCTGTTCCCCAGGGCCGCCGTCATCATTCCGGAATTCACCATGACCATGAGCCCGGAGCTTACGCTGTCCACCGGATTGGACGCCCTTTCCCACGCCATGGAAGCCTTCTGGGCCAAGAGCAGCACACCGCTTGCCAAAGCGCTAGCCCTATCGGCCATTGACAAGATCCGCAGCTTCCTTCCATATGCGGTAAGGCCCGAAAACAAAGAAAGCCTTCCCCATCGGGAAGGCATGTGCTTAGGCTCCCTGCTGTCAGGTTTGGCCTTTTCCATCACCCGTACCACAGCCTGCCACGCCATTTCCTATCCACTGACCATGCTGCATCATATTTCCCACGGCTTTGCGGCAGCCTTGACGCTGCGCAGTGTGATGGACAGAAATGAAGCGGCTGTCAAGGAAATACAATGCATCCGCGCCATATTTGAAGCAGATGGCGGGTTTGACGCCTGGCTCTATCACCTTGCCGGGCCAATACAACCCCTTCGCCTTTCCGCCTTTGGCATATGGCATGATGATTTGCCTGCCATTGCCGATTTATCGTTCACTGCCGGGCGGATGGATAACAATCCTATCGTGTTTGACAGGCAGGATGTGCTTGCAATCCTTGAAAATTGCCTGTAAAGCTGACTATGGCCTAACAGTCTCCCCAAACAAAAACGCATACAATGCTTCCGTTTCCGCCTTGCTGTCCAACATGCGCACGGCGGTTTCCTTGCCGCTTGATGCTGTGTGCCCGTTCATGGGAAAATGCTTTGTTTCCATTCCTGAAACTGACGCAGACAGCGCAGACAGGGCAACGTCCATCATATCCATCAGCGTCATGTTCGTTTCCACATGCGCGATAAGCTCCATGATCAACTCAATCAGGGGGTCCAATCCCATCTGAATGCCTTTTTTCATGCAGGCGGCAAGCACCCGGCTCAAGTGGGAACTGCCCTTTTCTTCACCTGTATGGTCTCTCATAAAGGACATGGCCTGCGCGCCGCCAAGCGTTTGCAATCCGGTTTGTTCAAAGACCTTTGTTTTGCCATCCGCCATCCATATGTTCAGTTCACCTTCGCGAACATCAATGTCCACACCGCCAAGTGCATCAATGATCTTCTCCATGCCGTTCAAATCTACGGTGACAAACCGGGTAATGTTGATCCCATACAGCTCCTTGACCGTTTGAAGCGCAAGGGCGGAGCCGCCAAGCGCCACCGTATCGGCAAGCGTTGCATCACCGTTTGGCCCTGGAATCAATGTGTTCCTGTCAATGGAAGCCAGCCTCACCGCCCCGGTATCCAGGTTCAATGCTGCGATCACGATGGCCGCGGCACGAAGTGTTTCTCCTACCGGCTTGTCCACCCCAAGCAATAGGATGGCAATACTGCGGGAAGGCACCGCAAGCAAAGCGCTTTCACAAAGGCCCAGAAAAGGCAGCAGCAAAAGAGAAAGCGCAAGGAGAAACGCAAAAGCTCTCCGTTTCATGATTTTCCCTCCATCAACTATAATCTCAGCATGACGCTGGCGGTAAAGGTGTTATCATTCCATTCGGGAACATAATCCCCCTGATGGCGGTCTGCAATGGCACGGATGCTCTTGATGCCCAGGCCTCCGTCTGTGCTCTTGCGGCTTACAATGCGCCCTTCCTCCTTGATCACCTGCCCATCGAACGTGTTCTTCACGGAAATCAGCAGCTGGCTGCCCTGCGGCGCTCCTTTCAATGTGATGCTGCGCTGGTCCTTTGGCGCTTTGCGGCAGGCTTCCAACGCATTTTCCAGCAGGTTTCCAAGCAAAGTACACAGTTCAAAGCTGTCCAATGATGGGTTTTCAGGCAGTTCCACCGTGGCGGAAAAATCAATACCCTCCATACGGCATCGCTTTTGATAGCCGTTCAGCAGCGCATTCACTGCGGGATTCAAGCAGTAGGTCGGCCAAACTCCTTCGTCACATTTGGTGCCAAAGGTGAGCATGTATTCCCTCGCTTCTTGAATTCGTCCCGTTTCCAGTAAAATCTGAGCCACATGCAAATGATGCTTGCAATCGTGCCTCAGAATGCGGGATGTTTCCACCATTTTTGCAATTTCCCCCGCTTGCTCTGTGGTAGCATCAATGATATGCCTGGCCAATTCCAGATCAAAAACTGCCTGTGCAGTAGCGCGCGTGGCAAGTATGGCCAGTACAAGCACGGCAGCGCTCCAAAGCACAAACACCAGTATAAGCCCGTAAAAAAGCGGCGTCTGATTTGAATAGGGATCTATGGCCATGGGAAGCAGCACACATCCAAGGCAAGGTCCGAAGGCATAGGCAGCCCACGTCCAGCCGCTGCCCCGGTGAAGAAACCTTCTGAATATTCTTTGCCCGCGCGTTTTCACCCAGTAAAGATACAGGCTTCCCAGTAAAAGCAGCATCGTGAGCCTTACAGCTTCAAAAGATTCGCCAGGCGTTGCAAAGATCGTTTCCGCTATCAGGGAGGCTGCAAAGCCGGCCACGCAGACAACAACCATATGGAGCAGAAATATAAACAGCTTATCCTTAATAGAACCAACAAACAACCCGCACGCCGGCAAAAAGAAAAGCAGACAGACATAAGGGAAAGCCCAGTGCGCATCAGGCCAATCAGGCGCAAGCATGTTGCTGTAAAGCAGCAAGGACACCAGCGGCAAAAAAGAAAGAACCGTCATGGAGGCGGATCGCTTTCTTTTGAAAACCAATCCGATGGCTGACAGGATAACGGATAGAATCACGATTCCGGATGCGCAGGAAAGCAAATCACTCATGGAATTTTCCCCCGAAAAGCATTCTCTCTGCGAAATACCGCGTAAATGGCCGTTTTTGAAGAATCGGTTTTTCTACCAAACATCATACCATAAACAGGACGTGCGAAAATTATAACAATGCGTATGATTTTGGGAACGTTTGGCGTAAACCCCATTTTGTGCTTCTATTCCTCTATAATAGCCTTATGCGGGAAGTTATAAGTACATTGAAGGCAGATATTTACGATGAGCGAAGAGGAGATAAGCATGATTCGCATCGCAGTATGTGAAGATGAAAACAAAATGCTGGAGGACGTTGGCCGTATGGTATTGGAATACGCCAATGCCAATCCGCAATTGAACATATCGCTGAATCTATTCCATTCCGCATTTGATCTGCTGGAGTACAGAAACATAAAGAATGCGTCTTTCCACATCTACCTGCTGGATATTTTGATGCCTCTGATGAACGGAATTGAGCTGGGCCGCCACATCCGCAAAGACGACGATCAGGCAATGATCATCTTCATGACATCCTCCAGGGAATATGCATTGGAATCCTTTAAGGTGTCGCCCATGCAATACCTACTAAAGCCTGTTCATGAGATCACGCTTTTTTCCGCACTGGAAAAAGCCTGCCAAAGGGTGCGGCAATCGGCAGACTCCAATGTGCTGGTGCGGGTGAAGGGCGGCATCGCCTGCATCCGGTACCATCAAATATCCTATATCGAGTACATGAACCATACCATGACGTATCATTTGACCACGGGCAAAACGCTGACCACCATGGTTTTAAGAGAGTCCTTCACCGACTGTACGGAAAAATATTTGCAAGATCCAAGGTTCATCAAACCCCACGCCTCCTTTGTATTGAACATGGACCATGTGCAGGTCATGACAGCCAAGGAATTTGAAATGCCGGGCGGGGAGATTGTTCCCATCTCCAAACGGGCTTACACCCAGGTGCGAAAGCAGTTTACGGATTACGTTCTTGTCCGCCACGGCGGGGTAGCGCTATGACTCTTTGAGAAAATGACGCCGTCCTTTTCTCGATTCTGTACTTTTCAATTGCATTCCCTCACATCCTCCATTGCTACGCTCGCCTGGTGCTCCGTCACGAAGTGGTACAACCACTTCTTTCTTCAAGTTCGGGGGCAAATCCCCCACCCTTGATATGCGAGCGATGAAAAGTGTAAGGATGGCTTGCTGCGCAAGCGCCCGAGCGCTTGGGCTGTGCCGTGCGGCACGATTTTCGTAAAAGGGGTTTCACCCCTTCTGTTTACAGTCTTTCATGCTGTTTAGCAGAATTTCTGCAATAGCGCTACGCTTGATTCACAATCATATAGTCACCATTCTTTAACTGTATGACATTTGCACGCAGCGCACGGCTGATATCCAGAAGCGTCTGCTGCTTCTCCGCCTCGTCGGTGATGCACAGGCACAGCGGATCGCCGCCTATGATCTTGTCCGGATTGTTGGTGATGTACACCAGAATCTGCACGCTTTTCATACTGCCTCCACTTAACCCGCCGTCATGATGCGGCGTATTTTTCTGCTGTTTTCCAGAATAGGTGTGTTTTGTATGGCGTGCATCATTTTGCCCACGTCCCTTACGATGGGTACGATGGCAATCAGGATCACGCCATTTTTGTAGTTTTTGCGCATGAATTGAAAGCGCTTGACTCCCAGTGTTCTACAAGCTTCAAATAACATGGCTTGCCTTTGCCCCAGGCTGTCCAGCGTAACACGGAACATGTCACTCTTTGGCGTGACCACAACGGCAATCCCGCCTTTTTCAAACAAATCCTTGCTTCTTTTTGTTCCCAGCACACTGGATACAAACATGCCGTCCACATACAACTCCGATCCCTCGATCGTGATTTTTCCTTCCTTGATGGTGCAGATATCCCCAACGGTCTTTCCTTTGGTAAAGCGCTTGATCGCATACGTCACTATAAGACCGGTGATAAGCCCTGCGGCTATCTGCACAGGCAGTTCCTGCTTTCCAAGCAAATTCATGCACAGCACAGCGGACAATGCTGCGGCAAGGGATACATAATGCCTTGCTTCATAGGTTTTCGCGATTCCGTCAATGTACGCGGGGCCGCGTTTTGTAAAGCCCACATGGTCCAGTTTGGCGAGGCTTTCGCTTTCCACCTTGCGTATATCCCGAAAATGCTGCGTTGCCAGAGCCAGAAAGGTAATGGCGGTAAAATCCTTCTCGATCAGCGCCGGTACGGCTACCGCGCCAAGGGCGGAAGCCACAAAGCCGGTCACCAGATTATTGAACAGCCCGTTGGGATAGGTGGGGGTCTGCCGGTAATCCACATACAGCGTAATCACCCGGGCGATCATGCCGGATACAATGCCGGTGAGAATCATCACCACATATTCCTGGCTTAATAATTCCTTACCTTCCATACAGCTCATCACGCTCCGAACTGGGATAGAGCTTATTCTTTATACGGCGCGGAAAATTATGCAAACGCAAATCCAGCCTATAAGGCTGAATCAAACGCCTGAAACGGAGGGATGATACACTGGTGAAAAACTGTTAAAGGTGGAAAGAACAAGGGTATGGTGGAAGATAGGCTGAGC
>JAEZLW010000023.1 GCA_023415145.1 Bacillota bacterium
ATTTCGTCGCTGATCACAAGGATATTGTTATCAAGAGCAACCTGGGCGATGCTTTGCAAATCCGCCCGTTCCATGATGGCCCCGGTGGGATTGTTGGGGTAGGGCAGAATCAGTGCTTTGGTGCGTGGGGTGATCTTCTCCCTCAATGCCTCCGCCGTCAAACGGAAGGCTGTGGTATTGTCCGTTCTCACCGCCACAGGGGTACCGCCGGCAAACAGCACGCTGGGGCTGTAGCTGACATAGCTGGGCTCTGGCACCAGTACCTCATCGCCGGGGCTTACAAGCGCGCGCAGCGCAAGATCAATGCCTTCGCTGGCGCCAACCGTCACCAGTATTTCCTGATTCGGATCATACTGAATGTGGTACCGTGCGGTAAGGTAATGGGCGATTTCACGCCGCAGGGAAAGGATACCCCAGTTTGAGGTATACTGCGTCTCTCCATCCAGAATGCTGTTGATGGCAGCATTGCGGATGTGGTAGGGGGTAATGAAATCTGGCTCACCTACGCCAAGGGAAATGGCATCGGGCATAGTCGCCACGATGTCAAAAAACTTTCGGATTCCGCTGGGAGCAACAGCGGCCACCCTTTGATTGATGTATTTTGTATAATCAATACTCACGGCGAAACCACCAATCTGCGATCGGACCGTTCGGTGTCAAAAATGACGCCGTCAGATTTGTAGCGCTTGAGTACAAAATGGGTGGCGGTGCCTGTAACCATCTCCAGAGGGCTTAACTTTTCGCTGACGAAGAATGCCAGCTCCTTGAGCGTAGGCGCTTCCACCAACAGCAATAGGTCATACGCCCCGCTCATCAGATAAACGCTTTTTACCTCCTCGAAACGGTAGATGCGCGCTGCCACGGCGTCAAAGCCCATGTCCCTTTGAGGCGTGACGCGCACCTCGATCATGGCCTCCACCCGTTCCCTGTCGGTCAAATCCCAGTTGATGATGGGGGAATAGCGCAGTATGACCCGGCGCTTCTCCATATCATCAATGGCCATTGCAACATCATCCATCGTATGTCCGGTCATAACGGCCAGCTTCTCCAGAGAAATACGGCAATCCTCCCGCAGGATATCCAACAGTTGCATTTGCAGGTTTTTCATGCTCTTTTCACCTCATTCATCAAAATAGACCGGTAATGTTTCCTTCTTCATCCACATCAATGGAGAGGGCTGCGGGGGCCTTTGGCAGCCCGGGCATGGCAATGATGTCACCTGCGAATGCCACCACAAATCCCGCACCCGCTGACAGGCGCACACTGCGTACTGTCAGGGTGTGGCCCTTGGGCGCACCCAAAAGCTTGGGGTTGTCCGTCATGGAATACTGCGTTTTGGCAATACATACAGGATATTTCGCGTACCCTTCCTGCTCCCACTTTTTCAGCTGGGACAATACGCCGGGAGCGAAAGCCACTTCCGAAGCGCCGTAGATTTTTGTTGCGATAGACTGTATCTTTTCCGAAAGCGGAAGCTCGTCGGGGTACGTGTAGGAGGGCGCTGGGCGGGACTTGTCCTCACAGGCCTTGCATACGGCGTCAGCCAAATCTTTCGCGCCCTGCCCGCCTTTTTCCCACGCCTCGCACAAGGCACAGGGTACGGACAGCTTTTCCATAGCCGCTTGAATCAATGCGATTTCTGCGGGGGTATCGGTCACAAAGCGGTTGATGGCCACCACCGCAGGGCGGTGCCATACGTTTTGTATATGGTCAAGATGGGCATACAGGTTGTCAAGGCCTTTTGCAAGCGCGGGAAGGTCTTCCAGGGTGAATGCTTCCTTCTGACAGCCGCCGTGATGCTTGAGCGCCCTGACGGTGGCTACGAGCACAATGGCATCCGGCCACATGCCCGTAGCACGGCACTTGATATCCAGAAACTTTTCTGCGCCCAGGTCCGCACCGAAGCCGGCCTCCGTCACCACATAATCCGCCATACGCATGGCTGTTTGCGTGGCGATGACACTGTTGCATCCGTGGGCGATGTTGGCAAACGGACCGCCGTGCATGAGGCAGGGCGTGCCGTCGATGGTCTGAACCAGGTTGGGCATCAGCGCATCCCTGAGCAGTGCCGCCATGGCTCCTTGGGCGTTCAAATCGCCTGCTGTGACCACTCCGCCTTCAAAGGTACGGCCTACCACCAGTTTTGCAAGACGGGCTTTCAAATCGCTTAAGTTTTGTGCCAGACAGAAAACGGCCATCACCTCGCTGGCGGCGGTGATGTCAAATCCATCCTCCCGGGGTGTACCGTTGGATTTGCCGCCCATGCCCGAGACGATGAAGCGAAGCTGCCTGTCGTTTAAATCCATGCAGCGGCGCCAGGTGACAAGCCTTGGGTCGATATTCAGCGCATTGCCTTGCTGGATATGGTTGTCCACCATGGCAGCAAGCAGGTTGTTTGCCGCTGTAACGGCGTGCAGGTCACCCGTAAAATGCAGGTTGATGGCCTCCATGGGCAATACTTGTGCGTATCCGCCGCCGGTTGCTCCGCCCTTCATGCCGAACACCGGGCCCAGGGACGGTTCACGAAGGGCCAGCATGGCCTTGCGCCCCGTATACTTAAGGCCGTCCGCCAAACCAACACTGATGGTGGTCTTCCCTTCTCCTGCCGGGGTGGGGGAAATGGCCGTCACCAATACCAGGCGGGCTTTTTTATCGCGTTTTACATACGGTGCGGGGTCCACCTTGGCGATCAGGCGGCCGTAGGGGTGCAGCGTTTCCGGAAGGAAACCGGCAGCTTCTGCGATGAGTTGAATGGGCTTTGGCGATGCGGCTCTTGCGATTTGAAGGTCTGATGCCATGCGGTCACAACCTTTCCATATCTTGCACACTTGAAACCCATTATAACGGAAGCCTTTTATTTACGCAAGCCAAGCACAGGGAGAAACACGCAGAAAAGGTCCGGGGAAAATGCCTTAAAAAGTCAGCATCCCCGGACCTCATTTGGAAAAACGCAAAGGCTAGTCCTTATCGCATAGCTTTATGAACTGATCGATGGACTCTTTCAAAATGTTCAAGGAGCTGCGCCAGAAGTCCACGCTGCGAACGTCAATGCCCACACTCTTGGCGACATCGTACACCGTGCCGTTGCCGCAGGAGCGCAGAAGCTGGTTATAGACAGGCACGAAGCTGTCGCCCTTTTGAAGGTACTGGGCAAACACGCCCTTGGCAAACAGCAGCCCGAATGCGTAGGGGAAATTGTAGAAATGGAGTGTGGGGCTATAGTAATGCACTTTGCAGGCCCACATGTAGGGGTGGCGCGCATCTTTGTCAAGGCCATCGCCATAGCTTGCTTCCTGGGCCCTGAGCATGGCATCCTTCAGTTCATTGACGCTCAAAGCATGATCGGCCCTCGTCTCAATGACTTCCGTTTCGAACAGGAACCGGCCATAGATGTCCACGATGGTCTGGGTGGCCTCCATCAGTTCCGCTTCGATGATGGTGAAGGCTTCCTCGGGTGTGGATGTTTTCAGCATTGCATGGCTTAAAAGCGTTTCATTGAAAATGGAGGCTGTTTCCGCCAAAGGCATGGGCTGGTCTGTCAGCAGTATGGGCAAGCCTGCCATGCACCTGTTATGCCAGGCGTGTCCAAGCTCGTGGGCCAGGGTGCTGATGTCTGCAAAGCTGCCTGCGAAGTTTGAAAGGATGCGGCTGATATTCAAAGGGTGTACGGAGGAACAGAAGGCACCGCCCTGCTTGCCGGACCTTGGATACAGGTCGATCCAGCGGTTGTCGAAAGCCTCATGGATAAACGCGCCCATGGCCGGGGAGAAGCTGCCCAATTTTTCGGCCAGCAGCGCTCTGGCTTCCTCCGCAGTATAGGTGCGCAATCCCTTGCCTACCGGAGCCATCAGGTCATAGAATGGAATGCCGTCTTCATGGCCCAACAGGCGGCCTTTGGCCCGAAGATACCTGCGAAAGTCAGGCAGCGTTTCCTTTATTGCCGTAAACAGCGCATCCAGCGTTTGTCTATCCATACGGGAATCGTGAAGCGTCCACTGAAGCACGCTGTCAAAATGCCGCGCTTCCGTCTGGATGCGTGCCTCACCCTTGATACCGTTCAAACAGGCCGCGATGGCAAGGTCTACCTTGGGGTAAGCATTCAGCTCCGCCTCATACGCTTCCTTGCGCACAGTGGGATCAGGATCATACGCCTTGGCCCGTACGGCGGACAGGGGGATTTCCTCGCCGCGGAAATTTGCGGTGAGGGTGGCGGCCAGCTTTTCCCGAAGCTGGGAGAAGGCTTCTCCGCCGTTTAGGGACATGCGCAATACCCAGCTTTCAATGGCTTTGTCCATGCGGTGTGCGGCGTTTTCTTTCAACTCATGCAACAAGAACCGATGCTCTAAAAGCAGAGGGCTCTTATCGATGATTGCGTCCAGGTCTGAAAGTGAGCCCACATAGCGGCTGAAATCCGACTGCAGCCGCTCCGCATCCACCTGCTTTGCCATCAATTGGTCGATGTAGTTCAGTGCTTCCTCATTGACCGCATCGGCAGCCCAGGTAAGGTACGCGAAAGCACCGATCTTGGTGAATACTTCCTGAAGCTGCGCCAACTGCTTCGTGACATTCTCCATAAGGTCCAACGGCTCGCCGCCTTCAACCAATGCCTTCTCGATTTGCGCTACACGATACTTCAGGCTGTTGAAGTCTTCCTGAAAGGCCGGGCTTTGAAAGCTCTCGTAAATCGCTGAAAGGTCCCAGGTCATCGTATTCCTCCTAGCATGATCCGCAAAGCTGCGGCTTTGTCGCTTGTAGATGTATGCTGTCCAAAGGACGGAGATTCAGGTTGTCAAGCAGCATTCGTATTTCCGTCTCCGCCCCGATGTTTTCCAGCATTTCCGGCTGGTGTGCGTCATATCCGATGACGACCTTGTTGCCCATCATAGCGGCAAGCTCCCAAAACTCCAGGCGGGGAAACAGGCACTCGCCGCCGCCAATGACATGGGCGTTCAGATTGTACTCCAGGGGCATGCCGCATTCTAGCGCACAGGAACAAATGGCTTTTGCAACAGCCTGGCAGTCATCGTCCCAGGTGTCCCGGCGGCGCATGAACAAGTCCGGATGGGCCAGGTATGCATACAGACCTGTCTGCATCCCCTCAACGCACATATCGGCGTATCTGTACATAACGGCTGTATCCCGGCAGGCATAACCAACGTATGGGAAATCTTCATCGCTGCCGATGTAGTGAGCACCGAAGATCAGGTAATCCAGCTGATAAGCCTCTTTTGCTTCCTTCAGCCAGGACATGTACCTTGGGAAGTACTCGCATTCCAGGCCGATCAATATATTCAGCCTGTCCTGATATCTTTCCTTCAAGCTGCGAAGACTTGTTGCATAATCCAAAAGTTGAGAAATATCCATGCGGATGCCGGAGGTATAGCTGCTTTCGTAGGGCCAGGGTGTATGGTCTGCGAAACCGAGTATATCAAAGCCAGCCCTGATGGCGGACTGTACATACATTTCATCCATCCCTGTCGCGTGCTTACACCTGTACGTATGGGTATGATAATTGGCTTTCATCCGTGAAAATGGCTCCTTTTCATAAACGATCCCTCCGGCCTAAGCGCCGGAGGGAGGTGTTTTCTGTTCCGGTCTACTTCTTTTTACTCAAGGCAGCCAGGCAGTTTTCCTTGCTGCGCTCAATGTGCTTTTGCATAACGGCCTGCAAACGGTTGAGGTCACGCTTTTGCAGGCAGTCCACAATTTCGTAATGCTCCTGCTGTGCTTCGTGGCGGCGGTTTTCCTGGGCGATGCTCATGGAGGAGAAACGGGTGATATACTCATCCTGGCTTTCGATAACCCGCAAGATTCGGTTCTGCCCCGAAAGGCGGATCACCTGACTGTGGAAGGCTCGGGCCAGGGGGGAAAGCTTCTCGATGCTGCCCTCCTTCAGCGCGGCGTCCATCTGTACAAGCTTGTCCTTCAGCGACTTTAGGTCTTCCTCCGTCACGTTCTTGATGATGGCCGGCAGCGTCAGCATTTCCAGCGCGTTGCGGATGGTATAGATCTCCTCCACATCCGCGATGGTAAAGGCCCGCACCACCACGCCGCGGCGCATGACATATTCCACCAGGCCGTCCCGCTCCAGCTTGCGCAAGGCCTCCCGAAGCGGTGTGCGGCTGATGTGCAGCCGCTCGGCATAGTCGGTTTCCACAATGCGTTCGCCGGCGGGTATTTCCCCGGTAATGATGGCATGCTTGAGCACCTCGTAGGCGATCTCCCGGATGGGCCTGCTTTCAAGCATCGGCTGGAAGCGAAGAAGAGACATACATCCAACCCCTTTGTTTGAGGTTTGTTTTTTGGATACGATACACCTTCCCGATACATTTGTCAAGATATCTGCCAGTCGTTGTCAAAAGATAGGGAAGTTCATCGATTTTTGTATGTCTTCATTGAGGCTTGCCGGTTAAGTTAAGCAGCGTTATGGCGGGAGGGTTGAACAACCGCCCGGGCTGCAGGGGATAATAGCAGGAGGAGCCCAGCCCGGGGCTGATGTATTGTGCGATGGTGGAAACGCGGCTCAGGCCCGTTACCAGCCGGTCCTCGGGGAACCAGCTAAGGCCCGGCACATAAATGGGCCCGTTGCCGGGAATGCGCCATTGTCCGCCGTTGAGATGCCCTGCCAGCGCCAGTGTCACCCGCTGCATGGACGTGCCCTGATCATCCTGCCAGTCCCATACGCTGCGCACATAATCATAGGTAAGCGGTGCATGGGATAGGGCGATATGGTAGTCTGTGCTCTTCATTTTCTGGCGGGCGTCCTGGAGGCGCTTTGCACAATCAAGCCGGTATTCCCACGCCCGGATCTCGGCTGCACCATCCGCGTTGGCGGCGGCATTGATGCCGTTCAGCCGGGTCAATTGGTCTTGGCAGTAGGCAATGGTCGTATCCGTATTCATGGAATACAATCCTTCCGGGCTGAACCAAACGGTGGTCTTGCCTACGGTAAGGGGATAGGGCGCATCCAGGTAAATGGCGCCCGCCGCCTGGGCGGCTGTGATATAGGGGGCAAGCACGGACAGTGTATCGTGGGCGGAGGTATACAAGGGCGCCGGATCACAGTCGCCCGGTATAAACAGGATAGGCACATCCTTTTTCAGCAGCGACAGCAGCGTAAGGAATGGCTGGACATTGCCCGATTCGCCAACCATATCTCCGGTGATGCAAACCGCTTTGTAGGATGCCTTTTGGATGGCAGTTGCGATGTAGGACTGTTCTTTGCCAAGCTCCGCCGCATGAAGATCGCTGATATGCAAAATAGAAAAACCTTCCAGGTCCCGGCTCAAGCCCAGTACAGAAACAGGCTGCTTCACAAGCTTTACCTGCCTGTTTCCGATATCATTCAATACCACTATTCCGGCTACAATAACAACGGCAAGTATCAGCAGCCAAAACAAACAGCCGCATCCCCGGGGCCTGCGGCTTGGAACAAATATCGGGGTATCCTTTCGTCTGCCCATGCTGCCGTCCCATTCCGGTGGCCATTTACCATACATGGCCAGCCTTTTGTAAAGTGTGTTCATGCATCCGCGACTACATTATAGACTGTAAAGCTTACATTTGCAATCGCACAAGGGTACCAAATTGCGTCGGAATTTGGTATACTGTAACCATTCCTGCAATAAGGTGCGCGAAATGTTTTTTACTCTGACGACATCCTTCGACGATTGTTGCCATGGCAGGAATTACCTGCGTATGCTATACTGACAACAAGTGCTTTTTCGGCCTTCGCGCGGGGCCTAGAAAGCGCTTTGCCTGGGAGGATTCAAGTTGCCCAAAGAAAAAACGTTGTTCGCCTGTACCGCCTGCGGACATGAAGCATCCAAATGGCTGGGCAAGTGCCCTTCTTGCGGTGCATGGAATACCATGGAGGAAGTGGCGCAAAAACTCGCCGTTTCGGAAAAACCTCTGAAGCAGAGGCCGGGCATGGGTAGCCAGGCCATGATCCTTGACAGCATCCCGGATGAAGCGCAAAACCGCGCGCGCACAGGCATGTCGGAACTTGACCGGGTGCTGGGAGGCGGTGTGGTGGAAGGCTCCGTGATGCTGGTAGGCGGCGATCCGGGCATAGGAAAAAGTACACTGCTTTTGCAGGTAAGCGCCTATCTTGCCAACACGGGCGAAAGGGTATTGTACATCACCGGCGAGGAAAGCGCCAGGCAATTGAAACTCCGGGCATCAAGGCTAGGCATATCGGCTCCCACCCTGTACATATTGGCGGAAAACGCCATGGACGCCGTGGAGGAGAAATTTCTTGCGATTGCGCCAGCTTTTGCTGTGGTGGACTCCATACAGACCATGTACCGGCCGGAGCTTAGCGGCGCGCCGGGCAGCGTGAGCCAGGTAAGAGAAAGCGCCGGGCTTTATATGCGCCTTGCCAAATCAAGCGGTGCGGCCATTTTCCTTGTTGGGCATGTGACCAAGGAAGGCGCTATCGCGGGGCCCAGGATTCTGGAGCATATGGTAGATGTGGTATTATACTTTGAGGGCGACAGGCAGCAGGAGTACAGGCTGCTGCGGGCGGTAAAAAACAGGTTTGGTTCAGTCAACGAGCTGGGCGTTTTTCAAATGATGGAAGACGGCATGCGGGAAGTGGCAAATGCCAGTGAGCTTTTGCTTTCCCACCGTGCCAAGGGTGCCAGCGGCTCGGTTGTGTTCTGCGGAATGGAAGGCTCCAGGCCTATGCTGGTGGATATTCAGGCGCTGGCAACCCAAACGTATTATGGCATGCCCAGGCGTACGGTGAACGGCATGGATCAGGGGCGTATCGCTTTATTGCTTGCGGTATTGGAAAAGCGGGCTGGGCAAAAACTATACAATCAGGATGTTTATATCAATGTGGCCGGGGGCATGGATCTGAATGAACCGGCGGCGGACCTTGCGGTATGCGCAGCGGTTGCTTCCTCGCTGTCAAACCAGGCATTGCCCCAAGACTTCGCTGTCATGGGCGAGGTGGGCCTGGCGGGTGAAGTGCGGGCCATACCCCAGGCTGAAAGGCGGCTGACGGAATGCTTGCGGCTGGGATTTACAAATGTGGTGC
>JAEZLW010000024.1 GCA_023415145.1 Bacillota bacterium
GGGCTCTTCCGTGGCAACGGGCTCTTCCGTTACAGCGGGCTCTTCCGTAACAACGGGTTCTTCCGTTACAACGGGTTCTTCCGTAACAGCGGGTTCTTCCGTGGCAACGGGCTCTTCCGTGGCAACGGGCTCTTCCGTGGCAACGGGCTCTTCCGTGGCAACGGGCTCTTCCGTGGGCTCCGCCCGTAGGTTCACATTCAGCGGGGCCAAAGGCAAATCTTTATTGCCTTCATAAACGGCATAACCGCGGTTTTTGCCACGCTCAACAAAAGCGGAAGCTGCACCTTCTGAAAGGGGAATCAGCTTGTCCGCATCAACAAAACCATGTTGTATTCCTTGATCTGTATCAAAATTGACCGACAGCCTGTCGCGGTTTTCATCGGTATACCGGCTGTCTACATATACAATGCTGTCAGCGACCAAGCGTGTGAGAATCACACCGCTGCGCTCGCTGGTATACACCCTGACGTTACCTGTAGCCGTCTTGGCATAACCCATCACAAAGGACGGGATTTGATCTGCTGTTTTTTCCGCCGGCTCCTCTGCAGGCACTTCAGTCGGCGCTTCCGTTGGTTCCGCGGCCGGTGCTTCAGTAGGCGCTTCCGTTGGTACCGCGGCCGGTGCTTCAGTAGGCGCAGCAGTGAGCGCCACAGTCGGCACTTCTGTAGGTACCGCAGTCGGCGCTTCAGTCGGCGCTATTGTAGGTATCTCAGTAGGCGCCTCGGTCGGCGCTTTCGTAGGCGCTTTCGTAGGTGCTTCCGTAGGCGCCTCGGTCGGCGCTTTCGTAGGCGCTTCAGTGGGCGCTTCAGTAGGTGCTTCAGTGGGCGCTTCCGTAGGCGACTCAGTCGGCGCTTCCGTAGGTGCCTCTGTTGCGGCTTCCATAGCCACCACATCAGTGGCCTCCAGCCCATCATCCCCAGCCCTGGTGTAATCAGGCCTGGTGAAAATGCCGGATGAATCAAAATCCAGCAACATCAGAACAGTAAGGATGATAGATATGATCCTGCGTATTCTTTTGTTTTCCATTGATCGCACCCCTATTCTCTTTCGCTACGCTGTAGTCTTTCTTTTGCAAAAATTGCTGTTTATGTGGTCATGTATTCCTTACTTCCCATAAAATGGATGCATGTGTGGATAATTCGACGTATCTTGTATTATATACGCAAAATCAAGAAAATTCAATAGCTTTCTTCCATTTTTTTTTAATTTTCTGATGATATTTTTGTAATATTCTGTCGTTTTTTAGACTTGATTCTCTTCTTTCTATGCGCAAATTATGGCTGCCAATCTTTGCGTAAACGACAGAGTCGGCTCCGCTTATTGATGTTTTTCCATATGTTTTCATTATGAACCCCCTTACAAACAAATACTGCCGCTTTTTCGATGTAATCATAAAAATATGTCGCTTTTACCTTCTGTACGCAATATTGTTACAAAACAATATCTTTTGGAAAGCAGCGCCCTGAATATACGGTACACATCTATTCGAGAAATTGCTTTCCTTTTTGTAGTACCACAGCGTTTCAAAAACGAAACTAAAAAAAGATGTTGACAAAAATGCTGTTTCGCGTTATATTTCAGTTATTTCCAACTACTTATTATCAATTTCGACTTTACAAGGAGGTATTTGCATGAAATCACGTCGCACTCTGGCAGTATTGCTGGTTTTGGTTGTTTTGCTTACAATAACAGTTGTGGGTGCATCTGCCGAAGCCAAAAAGTACAGCAGATTCAACAATCCCGGAAAAGGCCACGATTGGGCATGGGCTGGATTTGGCGATTACGATACCTACGTAAATGAGAACGACAACAGCAATACGCAACACAACGAGAACGGGTACAAGAACCATCTTGCTATTGATAAGCCCGCTTGATAGCATTTGATATTGGTTGAGTCATACTCTTAGCGAAACATAAAAAGCCTCCTGTTTGTATCATCAACAACAGGGGGCTTTTTGTGTTAGGAATTGAACTTGCTTCATAAAGCCAATGAAAGGCTTTTTGTTTATTGAATTCAGATCTTCTTCTTCAAATGGGGCAGATACAAGCTGAACACCATGCCCAACGCCACCCCTGCGGCACCTTGCAGGAAATTGAACGGAACAGCCCCTGCAGCAGCTCCCAATCCATAAAAGAGGATTTCAAACAAGAAGTAACCGCCTACCATGATGCACTCAGCAACCGCAAATATGCCAATGTTTCTGAAATGTTTTCCTGGAAGAGCCAAACGGGCAGCCAGCAGCCCCATGACGGCCTTGATGATAAAAGTAGGCACGATATAGATAGGATATCCTGCCAGCAAATCGGCCAAAGCCGAGCCTATTCCGGCAATGAGCGCAGCATAGTTGCCCATCAGCATGGCCGATAGAAATATCACCCCGTCTCCCAGGTGGATATAACCAATCGCCGTCGGTACTTTCAGCTGCCAGGTAGCCAACAGCACAAGCGATGCCAGCAAACCGCCCAAGGCCAACTGTTTGACGCGTTGATCCCTCATGATCGCAGTTTCCTTTCTATAAAAATAACTGCTCCTCAAGTGCGGCAAGATGCGCCTGTTCCTCCCCTGCAATTGCCAGGAACATCTCCCTGGCCTCAACATTATCGCAGGATGCTGCGAATTCCGTGTAGCTCCTGACCGCTGTTTCCTCGCTGTCCCTGGCAAACGCCAAAAGAGACTGTATGTTGTTTAAAGCGCCCTCCCGCTGGGCCTGCATCAGCCCGCCGGGAAACAAAATCTGGGCTGCATAGGATTTGAGCATCAATTGCTGCTCCTGGTCGGAAACATCCGGGGAGAAGTTTCCCATACGGGAAAACTTCGCCAGATGCATCTCTTCATCCCCATAAAGCCGCTGCATAAGCTCCTTGATGGCGGGGTCATAACTGAGCATCAGACCCCGCTCATAAACGCGAATGGCACGCCGCTCCATTTCACAGGCGAGGAACAGCGCTTCCTGCTCATTTTTCACCTGCAAGGGTCCCTTCCCACTGCACATGTTTTGCACAAGCGCCTCCCGTTTTCCACATATTTATCCCCAGATCGAGGTCTTATGTACCGTTATGAACAATTGTATCCCGAAAAAATCCCGGGGTTTTCCACAGTTTAGGCCTTCTGTTCTTCCAGGAACGCGTTGAGCTGATCCACCAGTTCATCCACGTTGCTGCCATGCACAGCGCATGCCTCCTCCAGGCTTTCACCGGCAGAGGCTGGGCAACCCAGGCAATGCATGCCAAACTCCATCAAAATGCGGGCGGTGCCGCGGTGCAAGCGAAGTACTTCGCCAATGGTCATCTCTTTGTTAATGGTCATGGTCATTCCTCACTTTTTCTATTTCATCGGACTCCCTAAAAAAAGGCCGTCCGCTGCGTTTATCTTACCCCAAAGATCAGGGAATGTCAACGCGGGAACGGCATTTGTCCTTGAAAGTTGCCTTAGCGCCTGGGCACAATCTCCAGCCAGTATCCGTCGGGATCCGCAATGAAATAAATGCCCATTCCCTTGTTTTCAAAGCAGATACAGCCCATTGTTTCATGATGTGCATGGGCGCTTTCCATATCGTCGGTGACAAAGGCCAGGTGGAATTCCGCTTCACCCAGGTCATATGGCGTGGTGCGGTCACGGAGCCATGTCAGCTCCAATTGAAACAGCCCTTGCGCATCCGTCATAAAAACCAGCTTGAAGGAACCGTCAGAGGCTTCCTTCTCCCGTACCACGTGAAGCCCAAGCGCCTCTTCATAGAACTTTACACTCTTTTGAAGGTCCAGCACGTTGAAATTTTGATGGGCAAAATGAAACGCCATGGTTTTTCCTCCCTTTTATTGATCATCCAGAGACACGGGAAGGTCAGTATCCGCAAAAGGATCGTTCTGGTTATATGCTTCCAGCGTGACCTGTGAAGATGGGGTGAATTCTTCCGGGGAAGATGCATTTCCGTCATCCGCCTTTTTTTCGTCCTTCTTTTCTGCCGGCGGCTCTACAATGTGCAAATAAATCGCAGTATCGGAGTAGGTGATCTGTGCGTACGCGCCGGGCTTTGTCATGGCCACCACCTCGGTGGTCTTGTTTCTGGCCCTGCGGGCAAAATCCACAGCCACCTCGCTGCGCCCCTGCCAGTGCATGGGCAGGAACAGCCTAGGCTTCACGGAAAGGATGAAATAGTTGGCTCCAGCATCGAACATGGCTCCCATCCTGGGATCCACAGGAAACATGCATAGGTCGATGTGTTGCCCGACAAGAGGCCGTACCGCTTCCTCAAAGGCTTTCTCAGCCGCTTCTATCTCCCGAAGTGTGCTTTCCTCCCGCCAATGCCAAAGGTTTAAGTCCCCCGCATGGAAAATGCGCAGCCCGCCTATGTCAACCAGATAAGAAACACCCATATCCGTAGAGCCATATGCCGTAACCCGTACACCTGGTGCCAATAGCAGGCTGTCTCCCGGTGCCAATCTTTTCCCGCGGATGCCGATGGGCGTATCGCTTGCCACGATGTAAGTGACCGGATTCCCCTCCATCCAGGTATAGATGACCTGATCCAAATGATCGGGATGGGCGTGGGTGACAAAAACAAAAACTTGGGAAAACGCCTGCAGGCTATCCGCAGTCAGCCGGGCAATGGGTGGAAGTTCTTTATTTTCTCCCTCCCAATAATCAAACACCAGCAGCGTGCTATCCACCTGAACGGAGAAACCGCTGTGATGATGATATTTCACCGATGCATGAAGCTCCATACACGCTCCCTCCTCTCTTGTACAGCCTTTTCTTATTCTGGCACAACTCGCCCCAACTGTCAAGAAAATGCTCCAAATTTGTCACGTCAAAACCCTTTTTGTATAAGAAAGTAGCACTATTACGCCTTTTATCCCCACTTTCTTGGATTATTCAAAACAATCCGACAGTATTTCTCCCTTGGCGGAAGGCATATCTCCGCCCTGCGCCCGCATGAGTGTGGGGGCGATATCCTCCATCCTGGCTTTCTCAAGAACCTCGCCATGTCTGACGCCGGGCCCTTTTAAAATGAACAGGCACTGAGCAGCCGGATGGTTTGGGCCAAAGCCATGGGTTGCCTTTGCCTGTTTTTCCCCGGCCAGATCATCCACAAACGCCACTTGCGGGGCTGCCTCCACCGCAAGGCATAGCTCCCGCCCCGCACCCATTTCCCGAAGCTCATTCCCTTCATAAATATGGGATATGCCCAGAATATTTCTGTTCTCCTCCAAAAATATTCGGATTCGCCCCACATTTTCATCCGTAGCGTCCGATACATGCAGGTATGCACCCATCCCGCTGGACTGGGCGCGGCACATTTTTGAGAAACCCGCTTTTTGCAGCGCTTCATCCAGCGATACGGGTCGGCTTACATCACAAAGGCCATGATCACTGACCAGTGCCACCACAGTATCCCGGCCAAGGTGCCGCCTGTCCATGGCGGTTAACAGCCTGCCAACCCGCCGGTCCAGCCGCCGGATGGCTTCCCTGGCTTCCTCGCTATCCGCGCCGTACAAGTGACGCATCTCATCGCAGTCCACAAGATGCAAGCTCAAAAAATCAGGCGGGTGATTTGACAGCAGCAATTTCTCCGCCAACAGCGTTGCATAATCATCCAAATCCGGCTGATGAATGCTTTTTCGCTGCCTGCCATAAAGAGCTTCCATGGCAAGTATCCACGGAGCGCTGCCATATCGAAGCATTTTCAGCGTTTGATTTTCGTAGGGAAGCGCCAAAACCTCGGGAAAGTTCCAACGGATGTACGGACTCTTTCCCGTAACGGGCCAGAGGATGGATGCCGTTTTCCCGCCTTTCTCATGAATCAGCTGATGCAATGTCGGCTTCTTTGCCTGTGACGCTTCCCAGTACCAGGGCCTGTTATTCGTAGCAAAGCCGGGAGAAAAGGGTTGGTTGTGGGAGATGCCGTGATCCTCCGGACGGCATCCTGTAAGGATGGTTGCATGCACAGGATATGTAAGGGCGGGATAGATGGTTTGTACATTTTTGCAGGAAACACCCGTGCGAATCAGTGCGCCTATGTAGGGCATGCTTTGAAGCTGTGAAAAATCCCTTTCCCACAAACCATCCAAGGAGACAAGCAACATGCGCACGGCACTTCTCCTTTCCTCAGAAGGCAGATCAAATGGTATAGGAACGTCCTTTGCGCCGTTCAAAGGAAAGCTGCCAGCGGGCTCCGCAGCTTCTGGCAATTTCCTTGGCCCGCTCCACATGCAGATAGATATGCTCTCTTGTGTGTGCGTCTGAGCCGAACGTGAAAAATTCCCCCCCAAGCTCTATAAAGCGTCTGATGATGTCCGCACCGGGGATGGGGCTGTCGGTTCCCCGAAGGCCCGATGCGTTGATTTCGAGGGCTTTCCCGTTCTCCTTCAAATGCTTCAGCAGCATATCCAATTCATCCGGTGCATGATGGTACCGCAGGGGACGGATATCCGGCGGATAGGGAGCAAACTTGCCAACATAGCCAAGATGGGCAATGGCATCATAATCCGGAAAATTCAAGATGCTCTCCACGCGCTGCTGCACATAACGCCGGTAAGCCTGCATTTGTGTTTTACCCTCGAAATATTCGGGGTGGTAAGGGTCCACATTGTCCACCAGGTGCAGCGACAGAAGGCGAAAATCAAGAGGCAGCGCGTCCAAAGTGGCTGCAATCTCATCACGGTAAGGCGCGTTGTCGCCAATTTCAATCCCCTGCCGGATGGTAAGGGCGGGATATCTTTCGCGCACTG
>JAEZLW010000094.1 GCA_023415145.1 Bacillota bacterium
CATCAGGCGGTAGCGCACAATCATCAGAACCATGACCAGCAAAAGGCCAATGATGGCGGCGGATACGGAGGTGGACAGCGCGTCGATACCCAGGGTGGCGGATATGGTATCCACCTTTTGCTGGGTGATATCAAGCGGCAGCGCGCCGGACTGGATTTTCAATGCGATGTTTTGAGCCTCATCCGCCGTGAAGCTGCCGGTGATGATGCCCTGGCCGTTGGGGATGACGGATTCCACCGTGGGCGCCATAAGCTGCTCGCCGTCCAAATGAATGGCGATCGATTTGCCGATGCTCTTGGCGGTCATGTCAGAGAAAAGCCCGGCGCCTTCCGGTGTCAGGGTAAATTGGATGATGTTCTGGGCACGGTCAGGGTCATACCCGGCTAAGGCAGTCTGCACATGCTTGCCTTCCATGAACACGGTGCCGTTAGGATCCAAAAACTCCAGTTTCGCCGGAGAGCCGATCAAGTCCAGGATGGCGTTGGGATCGGTGACATCAGGTATTTCCACGCGGATGCCGTCAGTGCCGATGCGCGTCACCGTGCTCTCGGGATACCCTTTGTCGGTCAAGCGCTTTTGTATGATGGAAATGGTACCGTCCATCAGCTGGCCAAAGTCCGCCTCCACGTCACCCGGGCGGGTAGCCTGGTATTCCACATACACGCCGCCCCGAAGATCCAGGCCCAGGGGAATAACTGAAGGCCACTTGTCCACATGGGTGGTGGGCAGCCAGGACCTGAGCTTGTACAAGCCCCGGGCATCCAGTGGCATGCCGGTAAAGGAAACGATGCCGACCGCGATGGTCAAAACAAGCGCAATGGAAAGGGCCAGCAAAGACTTGGCCGTGACGCTCATCCGTTTGCGCACTCTGAATGTCTTTTTCATGTAACGACTTCCTTCCGTTTAAATGCTGAAAAGCTGAAAGCGTGAAAGAGCTCTGCGGTTGGCTCAATCGCCGCACTCCGTTCGCAACCCAGGCATCACAAACGCCGCAGCGCATCGCTGCCGCTCGCGCTGCTCGTTTTGCTCACATCCTGCACTTCTCTTTATCCGCTGCAGGCGGGACCGGGGTTACAAAGCCACAGGCGGCATTTCTTCTTCGGAGCTAACCGGACTTCTCCTCCAGCCTGAATGCCTGGTACACCGCTTTAATGTATGTGCTTTCCCTCAGGGGATGGCCGTTGGCGTCGGCCTTGACATCCGCTTTGGCCGCCGCCTTATAGCAGGTATATGCAATCCCTTCCGGACGTTCAACGCGCAGCATAGCGCTTTGGTCCCCCGTCTGGCTTTCCATGAGCCGCGCAGTGCTCAAAAAGACTGCGGAAAACGGCTTATCCTCAGGAGGCGAAACAGCATCGCTTGGCCCATCCACAAGCGCGGGCAAAAACAAAAAAAAGGCGAAGGCACACAGCGCGAACATAAGCAGCCGTCCCTTTTTGCGCATGAGCCTGCCTCCTTGTTTGAATGATTCGCTGCCTCCTCCCACGCTCTTTTATCTTTCATACAGCGCGGGGACATGCGGTTATTATACTGTACAAACAAAGAACGCGTCAAGAAAATGCTTTGACTTCCCATTGCAAGGAAAAATCGCATTTTCCAATCCAATTTCTGTTTTCTTTTTTCAAAAAATATGGTATGATTGCAATCAACATCGGAAGTATGCCTGTTCTTATTATGAGGCACTTCCATTATATTATGGGCCTAATTGAAAAGGAGGAGCGCATCATGACCGAGAAGTCCCGCAGCAACCAAAAAACCGTAGCCATCCTCATGAGCATCGTACTTATTGCCGCCCTGGTGCTTAGCTTCAGCCTGTTCCTGCAAAAAAACACGCTGCAGCAAAACGTTGACAAACTGACTGCCGATTTAAAGGTCTCCGAGGAAAAGGTTACCGCATTGACGGCTGAAAAAGCAGCATTGGATGAGGCTGCAAAAGCCGCACAGACCTCCGCCGATGAAACCAACGCAAAGCTCACCGCATTGCAAACCGAACTCGATGCCGCCAAGGCAGAGCTGGAAACCGCCAAGGCTGAACTGGAAACCGCCAAAGCCGATGCTCAAGTCAAGCAGGAAGCGCTGGATGCGGCAGCCAAGGATCAGGAAACCGCAGCGGCTGCAGCGAATACGCTGAATGAAGAACTGGCCGCCGCGAAGAAAGCCGCCGAAGACGCCACCGCTCAGGTTGCTGCGCTGGAAGCTGAAAAAGCCGCCCTGACCGAGGAAAAGGCAGCGCTGGAAACGAATGCTGCAGAGCTGACCCAAAAGGCCGCCACCCTGGAGACCGAAAAGGCTGCACTGCAGGAAGCGGTTGAAGCAAAGGCTGTCTCGCGCGTTGCCACGGCTGTTCAGGAAGGGTTTGCCGGCCCCGTGGAAGTGGTTGTCACCGTGGATGAAGCAGGCAAGATCATCGCCCTTACGGTAGGCGATCATGAAACCTTCAAGGAAACCCAAGACATTGGAGCCAAAGTGAAGGAAGAAGCCTTCTCAAGCCAGTTCCTTGGCAAAACCGGCCCCTTTGAGCTGGGCAAGGATGTGGACACCGTTTCCGGTGCGACCTGGTCTTCCCGCGCTGTTGTGAATGCGGTGAATGCCGCGCTTGCAGCGCTGGAAAAATAACACTTTCTGTCAATATTGAATAAACGGCAGCGGGAGCGTTCCTCATGCAAGGAACGCTCCCGCTTTATGCTGCTATCCCGCAATATCATTCTGAGGACTTATAACACCATCTGCCTGATCAAATCATCCATGCCGTAATACCCGGCTGGCTTGTCCATGACAAATGCCGCAGCCCGAACAGCTCCCTGAGCCAGCACGGTACGGTTCTGGGCATCGTGGAGGAGTGTCAGCGTTTCTCCCGGCCCATAAAAGCTAACCTCATGGGAGCCTGTCAGAGTACCGCCTCGGATGGCGTGGACGCCGATTTCCCGGTGATCCCTCGCCTGGATGCGGGATTCACGGCCCGGCATCATCTCCCGGCCGCCGGGATAGCATTTGTTCAATTCCTCAAACAGCATCAGCGCTGTGCCGCTGGGGGCGTCGATCTTGCGGTTGTGGTGGCGCTCTATGATTTCCACATCAAAGGCTTCCCCCAAAACCACCGCCGCCTGGCGGATCAAAGACTTCAACAGGTTAATGCCCAGGCTCATGTTGGCGCTCTGAAATACGGGAACCGCCTGCGCCGCGTCCCTTATGCGCTGCATATCGGCAGGATTGAAGCCGGTGGTGGCGATGACCACCGGCAATTTCCCGTGGAGCGCATAAGAAAGCAGCTCCGGCAGCACCTCGGGCCTGGTGAAGTCGACGATCACATCAGCCTCTGTTTTGACTGCATCAAAGGAGGGGTATACGGGAAAGCCCAGTTCATCCCCGCAAGCCAGCACATCCACACCTGCGGCAACGGTGATATCCCGTTCCCGGCATAATTCCGCCACCGAACGGCCCATCCGCCCGCAGGCTCCGCTGAGCAAAATCCGCATGTACACTCCTCCGATATCTTACAAAAGTCCCAACGCCTTCATTTCCCGGCTAAGCCTTGCCTTGTTCTCCGGCAGCATCTCTATAAGGGGTAGGCGTACCGTTTCCCGGCAGCGGCCCATCATTTCCAGCGCTGCCTTGACCGGCACGGGGCTCACCTCGCAGAACAGCGCCGCCACCAGGGGGTTTACCTTCAGTTGCAGTTTCAAGGATTCTCGCCAGTCGCCGGCATGGAAGGCCTCCACCAAATCGTGCATGAGCCTGGGCGCAATGTTGGCAGCCACGGAAATGACGCCATCAAAGCCCAGGGACAAAAGCGGCGCCACATTGTCATCGCTGCCGCTGTAGAAGGCGATGTCGTTGCCGCAAAGCCTCACCATTTCCAGCATTTGCGATAGATCGCCGCTGGCTTCCTTCATGCCCACGATATTTACATGCTTGGCCAGAACCGCCAGCGTTTCCGGCTTCATGTTCAGCCCTGTGCGGGCGGGCACGTTGTAGATCACCACCGGCAGGCTGCCATCCTCGGCAATGGCCGTATAATGGGCGATAAGCCCATGGGGAGAGGTTTTGTTGTAGTAGGGCGTAACGCAAAGCTGGGCGTCCGCCCCCAGCGCTTTGGCCCGCCTGGCCGCCGCTATGGTTTTGCGGGTATCGTTGCCGCCTGTTCCCGCGATCACAGGCACCCGGCCGTTCACCCGCTCCACCACCCGGGCGATTACCGTTTCCTTCTCGGCCTCGGTCATGGTAGAAGGTTCCCCCGTGGTTCCACAGGCGATGATGGCTGCGGTGCCGTTTTCAAGCTGGAAATCCACCAAAGCGTTCAGCGCGTCCACATCGACGCCATCCTGTGTAAAGGGCGTAACGATGGCTACGCCGCTGCCCCGAAAAAGTACGGTTTTCATGAATCCTCCTTCATATGAAAGGTGCAGGCGTGGCTACTTTCTTTGAATGTACCCCGTAGCGCACAGCAGTTCCGCCGTGAGGACACCGCCTCCGGCCGCGCCCCGCACCGTATTATGGGACAGGCATACGAACTTGTAGTCAAACAGGGAGTCCGGCCTTAGCCGCCCGATGGAAATACCCATTCCTTTTTGGAAATCCCGGTCAAGTTTGGTTTGAGGCCTTGACGGATCATCAAAATACTGCAAAAAAGGCTTGGGTGCGCTGGGCAGGTTCAGCCGCTGCGCTTCCGTTTCAAAGTTTGTCCAGCGGTGAATGATTTCCCCCATGTCGGGCTTGTTTTGGAAGGATACGGATACCGCCGCCAGATGGCCGTCGGTGGCCGGGACACGGATGCACTGGGCGCTGATCACAGGCTCAACGGCGGACTTGACCACAGGGCCCAGCTCCGTGTCCACAAGGCTGCCCCAGATTTTGAGCGGTTCCTGCTCGCTCTTTTCATCCTCACCGCCGATGTAGGGGATCACGTTGTCCAGCATTTCGGGCCAGGATGCAAAGGTTTTGCCGGCACCGCTGATGGCCTGGTAGGTACATGCGCTGACCTTTTTCACGCCATAATCCAATAGCGGCGTCAGGGCTGGCACATAGCTTTGGATGGAGCAGTTGGGCTTGACGGCGATGAAGCCCGTTTTCGTGCCCAGGCGCTTGCGCTGCGTATCGATCACCGCCGCGTGGGCAAAATTGATTTCAGGCACCATCATAGGAACATCCGGCAGCAGGCGGCAAGCGCTGTTGTTGCTGATTACCGGCGTTTCCGTTTTGGCATAGGCTTCCTCCAGCGCCCTTGTTTCCTCTTTTTTCATGTCCACGGCGCAAAACACGAAGTCTACCTGGGACGCCACCTCATCGATGTTCGCAGCGTCAATGACGGGCAAACCAGCCACGTTTTGAGGAATGGGATTGTCAAAAACCCAGCGGCCCGCTACTGCTTCGGCATACGTTTTTCCCGCACTGCGGCTGCTTGCAGCCAATGTAACCAAGTCAAACCAGGGATGATCCCAAAGCAGCTGCACGAACCGCTGTCCTACCATGCCCGTTGCGCCTACGATACCCACCCGGAACTTCTCCATAAACAGCACCTCAATCCTATCCTATGCGATTTGGGGAAAAAGAAATCATGATGAAAAAAAACACACCGCCTGGCAGCCAGCCTTCGGGTGCGTACACGCATGTGCAAAAAAGCTCCGGCCGTATGGCCGTCATGCTGTATCAGCGCTCCAAAGGATTCCTAAAATCCCATGACAGTTGCGAGATTATTCACCACGCACCCAAGGTTGCCCGTTAGGGGGTACGGACTTCCTTTCGGCATTTTTCCCTTTCCGCACGTGGGATTGAGCCCCCGCTCCCGCACATGCCTACTGATGAAAAACGCTCCTCTGACACGAAAATATGAAATTCCCGGGATTGTTGGTAATGATACCATGCATGGTTTCACTTGTCAACCCAACCACACCGCTTTTTTGAAAAAACAAGCCGTTTCCTGATAAACGCAACCTGCGGTTGTCATAATGGAACAAAATCGGACCTTAAGCCCCATCATCTTGTGTTATACTGGCTTGGGAGGTGAGGGAAATGACATTCCCCGATAGGCTGCGCGAGTTGCGCACCGCATCAAATTTCAGCCAGGAGCAGCTGGCTGTGCAATTAAGCGTATCCCGGCAGGCTGTGGCCAAATGGGAAAGCGGCAAAGCACTGCCCGATCTGGACCGGGCCATCGCACTTGGCCGCTTATACAAGGTAACGCTGGACAGCCTTTTTTTACCCCCGGAGGAATGCGCCATATCAAGCCGGGGCGGCAGGCAGGATTCAGGCCGCGATGCGCTGACCGATTTTCTTGTGCGGGCCAAACGGGCCACCTATGCCGCCAAAAGCGGTTCGGTTGCGCCCAGCCGCCCAAAAAGCCACGACTTGGCCTATCAGGAAGGGGACTACCATTATTACGACACTTACCTGGGCGGCCAATGCTTTTCCGGGGAAGAAGCCGTGTGGATCAAAGGTGAACCCGTATGGGCCATGAACTACTCGGGCCGGACGATAGGCGAAGGCTTTTCAGGGGATTTTTTGAAAGAAGCCCTGATGAACGTGCCCAGGGAACACCCTTACCGGGGCCCTTTATGCTTCCAGCAGGGAAGCCATGCGTACCATGCCGTGATCCAGGGCAGTTTTGATTGGTTTTCCGGTGTGGAAGAAATCTTTTTCGAAGGCCGGAAAGTGTACGAGTGCATGTTTCATGGGGGGAAAGTATTGTAACATTTATTCTTCCGCCCACTTCAGCGACCGCTCCACGGCCTTGTGCCATCCTTTGAGATACTCTTCCCTTTGAAGCATGCCCATCAGCGGGACAAACTGCAAATCCCGCTGCCAGGCCTTTGCTGTTTCCTCCACCGAGCCGTATACCCCCACTGCCAGACCGGCAAGCAGCGCTGCACCCAGGGCGGTGGTTTCCATCACTGCTGGGCGCACTACGGGAATGTTCATGACATCGGCCTGGAACTGCATCAAAAAGCTGTTGGCACTGGCCCCGCCGTCCACCTGCATCCGTTCTGGCGAAAAGCCGCAGTCGGCGGCCATGGCGGTTAAGAGATCTGCCGACTGGTAGGCGATGGCCTCCAGCGCAGCCCGAACGATATGCGCCCGGCCCGCGCCTCTGGTAAGCCCTACGATGGTACCCCGGCTGTACATATCCCACCAGGGTGCACCAAGACCCGTAAAGGCGGGCACCAGATACACGCCGCCGGTGTCCTTGACCGACACGGCCAGCATTTCGCTCTCTGCCGCGCTCGCAATCATCTTGAGTTCGTCGCGCAGCCATTGGATGGCCGCGCCGCCCATGAACACACTGCCCTCCAGCGCATAGCAGGGCTTGCCGCCGATGCGCCAGGCCATGGTCGTAAGCAGGCCATGCCTGGAGGCAATGGGTGTTTCGCCCGTGTTCATCAACATAAAGCAGCCGGTGCCGTACGTGTTTTTCACCATGCCCGCCTTGTGGCAGGCCTGTCCGAACAGCGATGCGTGCTGGTCTCCCGCCATGGCCGCCACGGGAATGGGCCGGCCCAGGATGGACGTATCCAGCATGCCAATTACTTGAGCGCTGTCCACAACAGTCGGCAGCAAGCTTTCCGGAATGTTAAGAAGAGACAAAAGCTCCTTGTCCCACTGCTGGGTATGGAGGTTGAACAGCATGGTACGGCTGGCATTGGTGGCATCGGTCACATGAGGCCGACCCTTCACCAGATGCCAGCATAGAAAGCTGTCCACCGTGCCAAAGCAAAGCTCTCCTGATTCCGCCCGCTTGTGAAGTTGATGCGTATCGAGTATCCAGGCAAGCTTTGTGCCGGAAAAGTAGGCGTCAGGCAAAAGGCCGGTCTTTTCCTTGATCAAATCCGCTTTGCCCGCGGCCTTCAGCCGCTCCACATAAGGCGCGGTTCGGCGGCACTGCCACACAATGGCGTTGCAAACGCACTCGCCGGTTTTTCGGTCCCAAACCAGGGTGGTTTCCCGCTGGTTGGTAATGCCGATGGCGGCGATATCCTCTACAGCAATACCGGACAGCTTTACCGCCGTGCGAAGTGCCTCCGTTTGAGATTCCAGAATGCTCTTTGGATCATGCTCCACCCAGCCGGGCTTGGGATAAATCTGCGGAAACTCGATGCCATGGGCGGCCAGCACCAGGCCGCTTTCCTCAAACACCACCGCCCGTGAACTGGTGGTTCCCTGGTCCAGGGCAACCAAATACCGCTTGGCCATACGCTTTCCCCTTTTCGTTTGTACATTTCACAAAAAACGGAGCCGTCCGCAAGCAAAGACGCATTGCGTCCTTCATCCTGCAGGATGGCTCCGTTTTCTTGGCATTACTTTATTTTGATGCCGTAAATTTTGCTGACACCCTTGCCGCTGGTGCCAACCACCAGCATGTCGTTGTATACGGCGGGAGATGCGGTGATGGCGCCTTCCAGCTGGATGCTGTTCATCACCGCGCCTGTCTGCCCGTCCATGAGCTGCAGTACACCTTCGCTGTCGCCCTGGATGATCCAGGCGTCGCCGTTTTCGTTGTACACAGCCACGGGGGAACTCCAGCTGAAGTGGGACATGGGCTGCTGCCAGACAACATGGCCTGTCTTTTTGTCTAGGGCGATGATCTGGCCGCCTTCAGGCGTTTTGGCCACGGTGAAGATCACCAGGTTGCCAATTGACTGCTGACCGATCACAGGGGAAGCCATCGCGCCGCCCGCCTCGTTTTTGTCATAGTACACCTTCACCGGGTAGGACCATTCCTGTTCACCCGTCAGGGCGTTTAAGCGGCGAATGGTGCACACACCGTTTTTGCCCTGCTCATCGACGATGTTCCCGGTGTACAGCGCCAGCTTGCCGTCTTCATCAAAATCCAGGGCGATGGTGGCGTCGGTGTTGTCGTCGGTGTCCACGGCCCACACGGGCTTCATGGAGTTTACGTCCACACACTGCATAATGCCCGTAGCATCAGCAAAGTAGGCGTAATTTCCGTACATGGCCACGCTGCCCTCAATACCGGTCGCCGTGTCCTTCTGCTTGGAGGTCTTTGCCTTGTACGAAACGATCTTGGGATCAATCTCCAGCTTGGCCCCGGCCACGTCAAACGTTGTGTCCAGCCAAACGGTATAGAGCATGCCGTTTTCCCCGGCAATGATCAATGTGTCGCTGTTCATATCCAGCAGGGAGGAGCCGTCGAATGCACCGTTTGTGCCGAAGGCGTTCTTGTCCCGGCCGTTGATGAATTCCATCTGCTTTTGATCGATGAGGTTGAACAGGAAGTAGCCGATATCGCCGGTGTGACTCTTGAGCTTACTGACGCCCTGGCCCACCGAGAGCATGGGCATCCCCCTGGGATCGACGGAGACGGAGCTCTTCAAGGGATAGCCTACGTTGATGGGATCACGGGTGGGCTGGCCATCCGCCAGATCCAGGAAGTAGATTTTCCCGTCCTGGGATGCCAGGATGACCTCCTTCAGCGCGGTGACAGCCTTCTTTTCATCGGTCAGGTTCATCATCTCACGGACTTCCTTCGTCCATTTGACGATTGCCGGCTGGCCCGGCCAGCCCGCACCATGATAGGAATCGATGCCGCCCATGGGCGCGCTCCAGGCAATCTCCAGCCTGTTCTCCTGCACATCCACAAGCCCGTATGCGGCATTCTGGCGGAACGGGCCGCCCCGGAAGGTAAGCACAGCACCAGACCAGGCAGCGTAATGATCAGGCCCGTTCATCTTTATGGGAACCGTCCGGGCAAACTCGTTCACGGCCTTGGTGCCTTCATATGCTTTTGAGTCAAGCTTCAGTTGGCTGGGATCGGTGCCTGCCGCAGCGCCGGCCGCCATGTAGGGCATGGGCGTGGGGCTGGGGCTGGGCACAGGGGTGGGCACAGGGGTTGGCGTTGGCTCAGGGGTAGGTTCCGGCGTAGCCGTAGGTTCCGGCGTGGCGGTAGGTTCTTCCGTAGGTTCCTGGGTGGGACTGGGCGTCTGTTCCGGCTTTGGTTCCTCCGTTGCCATAGGGGGTGTCTGGGTCGCCGCAACAGGCGTCTGCGCAGGCGTCACAACGGGTGCGACAATGTTTACCTGCACCACCTTGCCGCTGTCCATCCAGTTCTCGTCAAACAGCATCTGCGCCGACATCTGGCCGGTGTACGCATCCTTCAGAGACAGTGTCAGCGACCAGATGATTCTGTTTTCCTCGCTTACCAGGGGAACGCTCTCTTCCACCAGCACATTGCCTTGTCCATCCATGACGCGGACAGCCTCCACCGTCTTGGTGGTGGTGATGGAAAAGCCCAATTCCACCGGGGCCTGCCCGGAGGAGGGTACCACCTGGAATTCCTGTACTTGTGCGGGCTCCTTTGTTCCGGGGGCAATGATATCCGTCACGCTCTTTACGAAAAGGCCTACTTCCTTTGTAATGGTATCCTTCACATCGTTGAGCGTGTTGATGATCCCGCCGTTTTGCGTATCATCCCTGGCAGGCAGCACAAAATACAATCCGCCCACAAACAGCGCAGCCAAAAGCACCAATATCAAAAGCACGGTCAGACCGGCATGGCCGCGGCGGGGTGCATCCTCCTCTTCCTCCTCCAGGTAGGATGGCACCGGTTGGGGCTGCCTCGGCCGGACGGGGACAAAATCCTCCTGCCGGGCGGGTCTTGCATAATTGGCACCGGGCGCTTGGGGTCTGCCCTGGCCCAGGAATGGCCCATTGTCCATGGGCGGGCGGTTTGCGGGGCCTGCCGGCCTCATGGGCGGCGGGGCCATTCTGGGTGCTTCCCGCTCCGGCATGTCCATGTTTTCCCCTGCGTGCCTCTGGGAACGGCGGTGGCGCTCATACCCGTTGGAAGGAAGCGTGCCTTGCAAACTCCCGCCGGAAACTTCTTCCGGGGAGCGGCTGACACGCTTGCTCACATACTGGGTCTGGGCAGGTACAAACCGCGGTGCAGGCTCTTCGTCCATGGGCATACGGGCACGATCCACACGCCTTGGCATGCCCTGCCTTGCACCATGAGGCGAAGGATCCTGATCCGCTTTTTCATACATCGCCCGCGCCGGAATACGGCCCTGAGGGCGATTTTGTTCACGATCGCTCAATACACGGCACTCCTTTTCACTTCGAACCAGCTTCACCAGTCTATTATACAAAATGTTCCGGTTATCCACAAGCAAAAATGTTTCCTACTTGTAAATAATCATTACAGTATCCAATGGGAATCCTTCCCAAGATAGCGGCATTTTATCCTGCGCTGTCTGAAGGCAAAGGCAGGCACAGCTTATAATGGCTGCAGATCATGCCCATTTTTTGATAAAAGTCAAAACTCCGCATTCTTTCCTTGCGGCAGCAGACTTCCAGTTGAACGCATCCTGCATCTTTGGCCACAATCCTTATCCGCTCAAACAGCGCCTGCCCGATGCCCCGTCCGCGGCAATCATGGCTTACGACGATTTCCTGAATCTCGCCTATCAAAGCGGCATGATGCAAAAGCCGCTGCACGTGCAGGCTTAAAAAGCCTGCCACGCAGCCATTCATTATGGCGACAAAGTAACAAATGTCCCTGTTGTTCAGATTTTCATTGAAAATACGCAAAAAGCCCTGCCTGTCAAGCTCTTCTCCCTCCAGCTCGCACATCAAAGCATATACGCCCTGGGCATGATCTGATGCTGCAGGCAGGATGCTGATATTCGTTTCCATCATCCCTCCGTCATCCACTACAGCCGGACCGGCACACCTTCTCCTTGCAGGTACTCCTTCAGCGACTTTATCTCAAGAATCCTGAAATGAAACAGCGTGGCGGCCAGCGCCGCGTCAGCGCCGCCGTCTGTGAGCGCATCCCGGAAATGGCGCATGTTCCCCGCGCCGCCGGAAGCGATTACGGGCACGCCCACCGCTTCGGCAACGGCCTTTGTGACAGGGATGTCAAAGCCTTCCCCCACCCCGTCGGTATCCATGCTGGTGAGCAGTATTTCCCCTGCTCCGCGCTTTACGCCCTCCACAGCCCACTGCAAAGCATCCTTGCCGGTGTTCACCCGGCCGCCGTTGATGTATACATCCCAACCGCCGCCCGGACGGCTTTTCACATCCATGGCCAGCACAATGCACTGGCTGCCAAAGCGCAGCGCCGCTTCCTCAATGAAATCCGGGTTTCTCACCGCCGGGCTGTTGATGGACACCTTGTCCGCCCCAAGGCGCAAAAGATCACGGATTTGTTGAAGCTCCGATATGCCTCCGCCCACCGTGAACGGAATGAACACCTGTTCCGCCACACGGGAGGTTACATTCAGCATGGTGCCCCGGCCTTCATGGGAGGCGTTGATGTCCAGCAGCACCAGTTCGTCCGCGCCCTGCCCGTTGTACCATATGGCTGCTTCCACCGGATCACCGGCATCGCGGATGTTTACAAAATTGACGCCTTTCACCACCCGGCCGTCCCGGATGTCAAGGCATGGTATGATACGTTTGAGCAACATAACTATACCTCCTGCGGGTTCCAGGCGGCGAAGCGCCGGAGCATATTGAGCCCGTCCTCCCCGCTCTTTTCGGGGTGGAACTGGGCGGCCACAACCGTACCGCGCTGTGCTACGGCGGTGAACGGTATGCCGTAATGGGCGGTGGCTGTTGTATATTCAGGAGAAATTTCCGCCATCAGATAAGAGTGGACAAAATATACGCAAGGGTTCCGGCCCGCGTCAAACAGCACACAATCCTTTGTTTCCAGCGTGTTCCAGCCCATATGGGGAACCTTCAGCCCCATATTTGGAAAACGGGTGATGGTGCCGGGCAAAAGCCCCAGCCCCTCGTAGTGCCCGTTTTCATAGCTGCCCTCGTACATCAGCTGCATCCCCAGGCAAATGCCAAGAAAGGGGATGTTCCGCCTGGCAACCTCCAGCGCAGCCTCGTAAAGGCCGGAATCCCTCAAACGGGCCATGGCATCGCGGAAGGCACCTACCCCGGGCAGCACCACATGGTCCGCAGCCAGCACCTTCTCAGGATCGTCAAAAACCTCCGCCGTATAGCCCAGGTATTCAAAAGCCTTTTGCACGCTGCGCAGGTTGCCCATGCCGTAATCCATGATGGCAATCATAAAATATCCTCCCTCAGGCTACGATACCAAGCAGGTTTTGTGCGTTTTTGAAAAGCATCTTCTCCATGTCCTCAGGCGAAAAGCCAAGCGCCTGAAGGCGATGAAGCTCCTCAAGCGGCGTCCACATGGGGTAGTCGGTGCCGAAGAGCACCCGGTCCACACCGTAGTGCAGGATGATCCACCGGGCCTGATCCGCAGGGAGGGCATACAGGCTGGAAGAGGTATCCACCCATACGTTGGGCCGCCCGGCCAGTACCCTATGTGCGACCTCCCACTGGGACCAGCCCCCCAGGTGGGCGCATATGGCCTGCATGCGGGGGAACCTGTCAAGCACCCTTGCCATGCGTTCGGGCCGGCTGGTTTCATAGCGGTTGTCCCCGGTGTGGATCAGCAGCGGAATGCGTCCCTCAATGGCCTCGTATATGGGAAATACCTTTTCATCATCGATGTTGAAATGCTGAAAATCCGGATGCAGCTTCAGGCCGCAAAGCCCCAGCGATATAGCCCTGTCAATCTCTGATACAATGTGCTTGTGATCCGGGTGCATGGTGAAAAAGCCAATCAAATGATCATTGCCGTGAACAGCCCCGGCGATAAAATCGTTGATGCGCGACACCTTTTCCCATGTGACGGCTACGGAATGCACCACCGTTTTCGTAACCCCCGCTGCAGCTTCCTCATTGAGCAAAGCTTGAAGCGTTCCATCGTGACGCATGGGCATGTGATAAAAATCCCCGATGATGCCGGAAGCCTTTTTTGCGATTGCGTCGGGATAAATATGCGCGTGGATGTCCAGGATGGGCATAACGGCCTCCAATAAAAGCATTCTCGAAGGGGTGCCGGCATCGCCGGCACCCCCTTGTGCTACGCTCTTCTATACAGTATTTCCTCCCGCCTGGGTCCGTTTGAGACCATGCGGATGGGTACACCCAGTTTTTCCTCCAGGAAGGACACATACCGCTTGCAGTTTTCGGGGAGCTGGTCAAACTGCCGGATGGATCTGATCTCGCATCCCCAGCCCGGAAGCATGTCATAGATGGGCTTGGCACGCATCAGCCTTGGGGTGGTGGGGAACTGCTCAGTCCTTTCCCCGTCGATTTCATACGCAACGCAGACGGGGATTTCCTTCAAATACCCCAATACGTCCAGGTTGGTGAGCACCGCCTCCGTGCCTCCCTGTACCATCACGCCATAGCGGGTAGCCACCGCGTCAAACCAGCCCACCCGGCGCGGCCGGCCGGTGGTGGCCCCGTATTCCCCGGCGTCGCCGCCCCGGTTGCGCAGCTCCACCGCCTCATCGCCAAAAAGCTCCGTCACAAATGGGCCCGCCCCCACACAACTGGAGTAGGCTTTGGTGACGCAATAAATGTCCTTCATGTCCCAGGCCGGTACGCCCGCGCCCACCGTGCCATACCCCGCCAGCGGCGAAGAGGAGGTGGTATAAGGGTAAATACCGTGGTCCGGATCCCGGAGGGAGCCCAGCTGGCCCTCCAGCAGGATGGTCTTGCCTTCCTTCACCGCTTGATGCAGATACACGGTGGTATCGCACACCATGGGCCTGATCAGCCTGGCAAGGGACGTATATGTTTCCACCAGCGATTCCACATCGATGGCAGGCTTGTTATACAAATGGGTAAGCATGGTATTTTTCAGAGAAGCGACGTTTTCCAATTTCTCACGCAGCAGGTTCTCGTCATAGAGCGAACATACCTGCAGGCCGATTTTCATGTATTTGTCGCCGTAAAAGGGCGCGATGCCCGATTTGGTGCTGCCGAAGGATTTGCCCCCCAGCCGCTCTTCCTCATACTTGTCAAAATCCACGTGGTAGGGCATCATCACCTGCGCACGGTCGGATATAAGCACCTTCGGCTTGGGCACGCCACGGCCCACCAGGGTGTTAAGCTCATGCAGCAGCGCTTCGATATTGAAAGCCACACCAGGCCCGATGACGTTTACGATATGCTGGTGAAACACACCGGAGGGCAGCAAATGCAGTGCGAACTTGCCGTATTCATTGATGATGGTATGCCCGGCATTGGCACCGCCCTGAAAGCGGACAACAATGTCACTCTTTTCCGCCAGGACGTCCGTCACTTTGCCCTTGCCTTCGTCTCCCCAGTTGGCGCCTACGATGGTACGGATCATGGAGGCCCCTCCTTCTAGCAGCCGGCCTCATTGCCGGCGAGCGTTAGCGCATAACAAAAGCGCCCTCACTTGTTATACAATACCAGGGCGCTTCTGTCAAGCGAACGGCAAGTATATGCCGTGCACTTTTTATTCGTCTTTTTCCGCCATTTTACAGGTTTTTAAGCCTTTCCGTGGCCCTTAACGTGTTTTCCCGGGTATTGAAGGCAGTCAGGCGGAAATACCCCTCTCCGCTGGGTCCAAAGCCGGCGCCCGGCGTGCCCACCAAATGCAGCTTATGAAGCAGCAGGTCAAAGAATTCCCAGGAGGTCATGCCCTGCGGTACCTTCAGCCAGATGTAGGGGGCGTCCACGCCGCCAAACACCTTTATCCCCTGGGATATCAGCGCCTCGCGGATGATCTTTGCATTTTCCATATAGTATGCAATGGTTTCCTTGATTTGCTTTTGCCCCTCAGGCGTATACACGGCGGCTGCGCCCGCCTGCACAGGATAGCTGACGCCGTTGAATTTGGTGGCCATGCGCCGCTTCCACAGGCTGTTCAACGAAACCTTTTCCCCGCCCAGGCCCAAGCCCTTGACGGCGTGTGGCACCACGGTATAGGCGCAGCGGGTGCCGGTGAACCCGGCAGTCTTGGAGAAGGAGTTGCACTCGATGGCCACGTCCTTCGCGCCTTCGACTTCATAAATGGACAGGGGGATATGCGGCCGGGTCACATAAGCCCTGTAGGCAGCGTCGTAAATGATGAGGCTGCCTTGCTCCCTCGCGTAGTCCACAAACACCTTCAATTGCTCCTTGGTAAGCGTGGTGCCTGTGGGGTTGTTGGGGTAGCACAGGTAGATCACATCCACCGGCTCCTTGGGCAGGGAAGGCACAAAGCCGTTTTCCTCGTTGCAGGACAGGTATGTAAGATTGGACCATTTCCCGTCCGGTGAAAAGTCTCCTGCCCGGCCGGCCATGGCATTGCTGTCCACATACACGGGGTACACGGGATCGGTAACGGCCACGCGGCAGTCTATAGAAAACAGCTCCTGTATGTTGCCCACGTCGCACTTGGCCCCGTCGGATATGAACACCTCGTCATATTCCAATGAAACGCCCCTTGATGCGTAATCGCCCTCCAAAATGGCATTTACCAGAAAATCGTAGCCGAAATCCGGGCCGTAGCCACGGAAGGTGCGTACATCGGCCATTTCGTCCACTGCCTTGTGCATGGCCTCAATCACCGCAGGGCACAGCGGCTGGGTCACATCACCAATCCCCAGGCGGATGATGTCCGCGTTCGGGTTTTCAACCTGGAATGCTTTTACCCGGCGGGCAATCTCCGCGAAAAGATAGGAGCCGGGCAGCTTCTGATAGTTTTCATTGATGCGCAGCATACTTTTTCCTCCTTTACGGCCGTATCATCAGCACAGCTTTTTTATTGTAGCCATTCTCCGTCAAAAACGAATTCCGCCGGCCCTTCCTGATACACGTGGTTATCCTTTGCAGACCACTCCACTTTCAGGTCTCCGCCCAAAAGCTTCAACGTGGCCTGGCGGTCGGCCTTCCCCTGCAATACAGCCGCCACCAGCGAAGCGCAGGCCCCCGTGCCGCAGGCCATTGTCTCCCCTGTGCCACGCTCCCAGACCCGCATCTGCAAAAGGTCACGGCGGATGACCTTCACAAACTCCACATTGATGCGCTGCGGGAAAATGGGATGGTTTTCAATCGATGGCCCTACCACAGGGAGGTTGATGATGTCCGGGTCGTCCACAAACAGCACGGCGTGGGGATTGCCCATGCTGACGCAGGTAATCTGATACGTGTGCCCCGCAGCCTGTATGCGTTGGTCCAGCACCATTTCTCCGGGCAAATCCACCGGGATCAGCCGTGGGTTCAATTCCGGCGTACCCATATCCACACGAACCTTTGAAACCAGGCCGTTTTCCACGGTGAGCGCAAGCTGCCGAAGCCCGCTTAACGTGCGCAGCACGATCTCTTTCTTGCTGGTCAGGCCACGCTCATACACGTACTTGCCGATGCACCGGGACGCATTGCCGCACATCTGCGCCTCGCTGCCGTCAGCGTTAAAGATGCGCATCTGAAAATCCGCCGTATCGCAGGGTTCAATGAGCACCAGCCCGTCGGCCCCCACGCCAAAGTGGAACCGGCTCATGACAATGGCCAACTCCCGTGGGTTCTCAACAAACTCTTCAAAACAGTTCACATAAATATAATCGTTGCCAATCCCGTGCATCTTGGTAAACCGCATGTTACCCGCTCCTTTTTTTGCGGAATTGCAGGGATATTTAACTCGTATTATATGGGAAAGTCTGAAAAACTTCCATAGTCAATGAAAATGATGTGAAATTGTCACGCAATTGCAATGAATTATTCAGACGGTTGTTGACGAATGTTTGTCCCACTTCTATAATAAGGATATGGGTCCCTGTTAATATCCTGTTCAAAGAGGTGTACATGCATGCACTTATTTCGGGAATTTGCTGTTTTTGTGGTGGCAGCGCTTCTTTTTCTGCCCATAAATGCTGCTTTGGTGGAGGGATCGGAATCTTTAGTAGAATCGGCCAATCCACCGGCGTTTAACCCCCTGAAGGAAGCAGGATATCTTCCCGAGGGCATGGAACCTTACATCCTCAAGGATTGGGAAAACGGCTCGTGGCTGTACGTGACCCAGGATTTGAGGGTGGAGATCACACGCTACCGCCGCACAACACCCACCAGGCTGGTATGGTACATTGCCGAAATCCGCAGCGAAAACGAGGCAATGCGCACCATTGCCTTCAACAAAGAACGCCCTGGGCGCACCAACGGCCTGCCGGAGGACATGGCCATCAAGAACAAGGTGGTCTATGCCCAGAGCGGCGACTTCTACTCCTATCGGGTAGCCAACGACAGGCGCACCGGCGTCATCATTCGAAACGGCGAAATCATACACAGCAAAACCCATACCAAACCTCTTATGGCGCTGCCCAATCTGGATACCGCCGCCTTTTTCCCGAACGGCGACATGAGGGTGTTCGAATCCTATGAGCATTCAGCCAAGGAGTATATAGAGATGGGGGCCACGCAGGTGTTGTCCTTCGGGCCCATCCTTGTGAGGGACGGCAATATCAATCCGGTACTATACACCAACTACACCCATGAGGAGCCCCGCAGCGCCATCGGCATCATCGGCCCGGGCCACTACATCGGCATGCTGGTGGAGGGCCGCACTGACTTTTCTGACGGATGCGGCCTGAAATTCATGGCGGAGACGCTGTACGACATGGGCTGCATTGACGCGCTGAACCTGGATGGCGGCGGTACCGCGGCCATGGTGTTCATGGGCGAAAGCGTGGAGCTTGGCAGCGGCCGGGGTGTATCGGAAAACGCCCGGGCCATACCGGATATCCTAACCATAGGAACATATGAATAAAGAAAAGGCGGCACACAATGATTCTGTTTTGCAGCGACTACCAGGAAGGGGCCCATCCCGCCATACTGGAAATGCTTTCATCTATCAATTCTGCGCAGAACCCTGGCTACGGAACGGATGACATCTGCCTTGCGGCCGCCGCGCTGATCAGGGAAAAATGCAGCCGTCCTGACGCCGATGTCCACTTTCTGGTGGGCGGCACCCAGACGAACACCACCGTGATCTCCGCCGCGCTGCGCCCGCACCAGGGGGTATTGTGCGCCCATACCGGGCACATCAGCGTACACGAGACCGGCGCCATCGAGGCAGCCGGCCACAAGGTACTGGCGGTTTTCAGCCCTGACGGCAAAATCACCGCCGATCAGGTGGAAAGGGAAGTCTTTCTGCAGGCGGATTTTGAACATACCGTCAAGCCCGGCATGGTGTACGTTTCCTTCTCTACGGAAGTAGGCACCCTCTATTCCCTCAAGGAGCTGACAGCACTTCGCAAGGTGTGCGACAAGCATCATCTTTATTTGTTCCTGGACGGCGCGCGCCTGGGCTACGGCCTGTGCGGGGAGGGCAATGATGTAACCCTAACGGATATTGCCCGGCTGTGCGATGTGTTCTATATCGGCGGCACCAAGGTAGGCGCGCTGTTCGGCGAGGCGGTGGTCATCTTGCACCCTGCCTTAAAGCCTGACTTCCGCTACTTTATCAAGCAGCGGGGCGGCATGCTCGCCAAGGGCTGGCTGCTGGGAGTGCAGTTTTTGACCCTCTTCCAAGAAGACCGCTATTTCGCCATTGCCGCCCACGCCCATCGCATGGCCATCACCATCCGGGATGCGCTGCGCCGCCTGAACATACCATTTCTCTTCGAATCGCCCACCAACCAGCAGTTCCCCATCCTACCGGATTCGGTTCTTGCAAAGCTGTCGGACAAGTACGCTTTCACCTTCTGGGAAAAAACAGATGATACTCACACCGCCGTGCGCATCTGCACCTCCTGGGCCACCCGGGAGGAGGACGTGCTGGCGCTGATAAAGGACTTAGGGGACACTTAGGGGACGCTGTCCCCTAAGAACCCCTGCCAAAGGAATATATCCCTTTGGAATCCCTGTTTTGGGTGTACATAATAAAATGCCCCATCCGCAACATAACTGTTCCGGATGGGGCATTTTCTTAATATTTAAACCATGAATGCATCGATGAATACATGTGTATAAAGTACAGGCAAGCTCAGCTCGCTGTCATCCTGAGCGAGCGGAGCGGCGAAGGATCTTTAAGCAATATGAAAAATCTGCTTCTCCCGGCCAAATCGAACCGAAAGAAGCAGATTTCTTCTATTTACTTAACCAGAAATGGGGATTCTCAAGGGGTTTTATCCCTTGAGCAGGGGTGCAGGGGACAGC
>JAEZLW010000100.1 GCA_023415145.1 Bacillota bacterium
GACCAGGGCTTTCCGATCGCCCTGGACCTTCGGAGGCATCCTTTCATTTGCAAAAAAGTTTAAATGAGACTGCCCTGTTCTGCCATTGCTGTTTCTTTTGACCACTTGCATACCATGTATTGAAATGTATAAAACTCCTGCTTGTCAGGGTTGCCATTACAGCGGGATCATGGTATGCTCGAGACAATGGTATCCTTTTTCCGCATGAGAACAAAGAAAAGCGCCGTAACACGGCACTCTTTTGACGAAAGGAGGACACGCATTGCGTAAAAAACTGTCTTTGAAGGTTCGGGAATCCCTGTCCTCTGTCCTCCCAATTACAGGGATAGTACTATTGCTCACCTTTACCATCTCCCCCATGCAGGTAGGGATCATAGGGCTGTTCCTGGTGGGAGCAGTGTTGCTGATCCTGGGTATGGGATTTTTTACTTTGGGGGCCGATATGGCCATGATGCCTATGGGTATGCATATGGGTGCGTACTTGACAAAACGCCGCAGGCTATACCTGATGATTGCGGCCTCCTTGCTGATGGGCGTGCTCATTACTGTAGCGGAGCCTGACCTGAGCGTTCTGGCCCGGCAGGTTCCCGCCATACCGGATGCGGTGATCATCGGCACGGTGGCACTGGGTGTGGGCTTGTTTTTGGTGGTGGCGACGGTTCGTATCGTTTTTCAGGTTTCCTTGCGTGTGTTGCTCATTGTCTTCTATGTCATTGTTTTTTCCATGGTGGCGTTTGCCAACCCTGATTATTTGGCTGTGGCGTTTGATTCCGGCGGTGTCACCACAGGCCCCATCACGGTGCCCTTTATCCTGGCGCTGGGTATAGGTGTGGCGGGTGTGGGGGTAGGAAAAAATTCCGAAGGTGATTCCTTTGGGTTGGTGGCACTTTGCTCTGTCGGCCCGATCCTGGCAGTAACGCTGATGGGATTGTTCTATCCGGCCCAGCCGGGAGCGGTGGAGGCGATTCTTTTGGAAAACCCGGCGACGACTGTTGACATCTTATTCATGGTCGGCAAGGCATTGCCCCATTATTTCCGGGATGTGGCCATCGCCCTCAGCCCCATTGTGGCCGTGTTCCTTTTCTTTCAGTGGCGGTATCTGAAACTGCCCAAAAGTCAGCTTGCCCGCATAGGGGTAGGTGTGTTATATACATATATAGGGTTGATTGTGTTCCTCACGGGCGTCAACGTCGGTTTCATGCCCGCCGGCAACCTTTTGGGAAGGCAGATTGCAGAACTGCCTTACAATTGGATCATCGTGCCACTGGGGATGGTGATAGGATACTTCATCGTATCGGCGGAACCGGCAGTCCATGTGCTCAACGAGCAGGTGGAGGAACTGACCGGCGGTGCCATTTCCAAAAAAGCCATGATGGGCAGCCTCGCAGCAGGCATGGCAATGTCCGTTGGGTTATCGATGGTAAGGGCAATGACGGGCTTGAGCATCTGGTTTTTTCTTGTGCCGGGATATTTGCTGGCACTGATCCTATCCTTCTTTGTGCCCCGCATCTTCACGGCCATCGCCTTCGACTCCGGCGGCGTGGCCTCCGGCCCTATGACAGCGACTTTTCTGCTGCCTTTTGCCATGGGCGTCACCACTGCGATGGGGGGAAATATATTGAAGGATGCCTTTGGCACAGTGGCCATGGTGGCCATGACACCGCTGATTACCATTCAGATATTGGGTTTGATATATGCGATCAAATCTCACAAGGATGAAAGCTTGAAAGAAAAGGATATCGTTACGGGGCAGCCTTCGGAGGATGAGGAAATCATTGAGCTGTAGTTTTACGACGCATCGTATGCAAGGAGGAGACATCATGGAAGATAGGCTAGGCGCATGCACTGTGGAAGGTGACGCCTGCGCTGTGAAGCAAAGCCCAGCCGTGCATTTGAAGCTTCTTACGACCATTGTGGATCGGGGTAAGGGACAAAGCGTGGCAGATTTGATGAAAAAGGAAGGCGTACTTTTTCACACCATTATGCTGGGCAGGGGTACGGCCCGCAAGGCTGTTTTGAAGTATCTGGGCCTGGGGGAAACGGAAAAGGACGTGGTGATCAGTACGATCCGGGTGGAGGGCGGCCTTCATGTGCTGCGAAAACTTTTGCAGGCCATGCGCTTTGATGCGCCGGGCCGCGGCATCGCCTTTACCATTCCGCTATCCAGTGTGGGCGGAGCCAAAGCATTAAGCTATTTAACAGGAATTGAACACGAAAGCTCCGACAAGGATACGGCATCCAAATACGAGGTGAATGATATGGACAACCATGAGCATAGTCTTGTGATCACCATTGTGAACCGCGGCTACTCAGACCAGGTGGTGGAATCTGCCGCAAACGCCGGGGCGCGAGGCGGCACGGTTTTGCATGCACGCGGCGCAGGCCGTGAGGAGGCTGAAAAATTCTTTGGCATCACCATTCAACCGGAAAAGGAAGTGGTGCTCATCCTTGTGCGCCGGGAGTTAAAGCACGCCGTCATGCAGGAGATATGCAAGGCTGCAGGCCTTTCAACACCGGGCCACGGTTTTTCTTTCAGCCTTCCGGTGGATGATGTTCTGGGAATGGCTCCGATGATCATCGAAGAAAGCAAGGAAGAAGAGTGATGGAACATGGTTTTTTAGTATCTCTATCATGATACCGATTGAGAAATAATTTCATATGAGTATTGACACATATGAGTGACTGCGCATATAATAAATATGAGCAATCACTCATGTGTTATATACGGGGCAAAGTTTCGGAGGGAAAGGCGGAAGACCTATGGTCAGAAACTACAGGCTGAAGGACCTGGATTGCGCCAACTGTGCCAAGAAAATCGGTCACGCCGTAGGGGCATTGGCCGGTGTATTGCATGCGCAGGTACATTTTGCGTCCCAGCAGCTGACAGTAGAATTCGCGGGAGAACCTGCTGTAGAAATAGAGTCTCAAATCAGGGATACGGTCAAGGCGATAGAGCCTGAAACGAAGGTGGTTGCCTGGCAGGAGCAGACCGCAGGCGACATCGTGAAAGAAGAGCTTGGCAAGCGGAAGGAGTTCGCACGGGCCTTTATGGCTGTGGGGGCATCCCTGCTGCTGCTGCTTGCAGGGTTCTTCATCGAATCCGTATGTCCGCTGGGAGAAACGCTGCTGCTGATCGCTGCTTACCTTCTGGCTGGCTTCCCGGTGGTAAAAACCGCGTTTTTGCATTTGAAAAGCGGGCAGGCGCTGGACGAAACGCTGTTGATGACCATTGCCACCCTGGGCGCCTGGGCGCTGAACGAGGGCATGGAGGCGACGGCTGTCATGCTGTTTTACCGCGTGGGTGAAACGCTGCAGGACATGGCTGTACTGAAAGGCCGGACTGACATACGGGCGCTGTCAAAGCTGGTGAGCGACACGGCCCATGTGGTGCTAAGTGATGTGGTGGATATGCCCACCTCGGCCGTGCAGCCGGGCGACATCCTGGAGGTTCGTACAGGGGAGCGTGTGCCGGTGGACGGTGAAATCATTCTTGGCCACAGCGAGCTGGACCTTTCCGCACTCACCGGGGAATCCGTGCCGGTAAATTGCGCGCCGGGGGACAAGGTGCTTTCCGGCAGTCAAAATACGGGACCGATGATTCGTATCCTGTGCCTGACGCCTGCCGCCGAAAGTACCGTTGCCCGCATCCTTCGTTTGACACGGGAGGAAGCGGCCAAAAAGGCTGCCCCAGAACGGTTTCTTGGCAAATTTGCCGCCGTGTACACTCCGGCGGTGGTGATCGTGGCCGCATTGATCTTTCTTTTGCCGCCAGTGATCGGGCTGGGAAGCTTTTCCGATTGGGGTTACCGGGCGCTTCTATTGCTCATGATCAGCTGCCCCTGTGCGCTGGTTTTGTCTGTTCCCTTGGGTTACGTGGCCGGGATGGGCGACAGTGCCCGCCGGGGGCTTCTCGTGAAGGGCGGTGCGGCGTTGGAAGTGCTGGCGAAGGTGAACGCACTGGCCCTGGACAAAACGGGAACACTGACGGAAGGCGTGTTCCGCCTTCAGGCGGTGCATCCTGCCGATGGGGCTACAAAGGGTGAACTGATGGAGGCATCATTATACGCTGAAAGCAAGGCACAGCATCCCCTGGCCCGCAGCATTTTCACCTCTTCGCAAGCGCAGGCGTGGCTTTCCTCCCACGCTTTGCCGCAAATGATGGAAACGTATGAGGAGATTCCTGGCAAAGGTGTCCGGGTGATGGGAAGCGGCCATGAAATTCTATGCGGCAGCATCAGTTTGCTTGAGGAACATGGAATAGAAATTCCCAGGGAGCACGCGGGCGACCAGGTGCATACGGCCCAAGACGGGCGTTATCTGGGAAGCTTTTCTTTAAGCGATGCCTTGCGGATGGAAGTTCCCGGTGTTCTTGACGAGCTTCATGGATTGGGAATTGGTTCTGTGACCGTGCTGACGGGGGATTCCCAAAAGGGTGCGCAGGCAGTAATGAGCCTTCCCGGCATTTCCAATGTCCGCGCCGGTCTTTTGCCGGAAGGCAAGGTTGACGCCGTGAAGGAGCTTACTGCCTCCGGCCGCCGCGTGGCCTTTGTGGGGGACGGCATCAACGATGCGCCGGTGCTGGCCGCAGCCCATGTGGGCATCGCCATGGGTGGCATCGGCAGCCAGGCCGCCATGGAGGCGGCGGACTGTGTTCTGGCGGCGGGGTCGCTTGCCGCCTTGCCCGAGGGTATCAAAACCGCCCGGCGCACCGCCCGTATCGTGCGGGTGAACGTAGTACTGGCCCTTGCTGTAAAGCTGCTGGTCATGGTACTGGGCATTGCGGGGATCGCCAATATGTGGCTGGCGGTGATTGCAGATGTGGGCGTATCCCTTTTGTGTGTACTATTGACAGGCACCATCCGCCTTTATAGGAGTCCGCGATTGGCAAAGCATTTGGCTTGATGAATTGCTTTTTATGTAACATGCAAAAAAGGAAGGCTGGTAATACAGCCTTCAGACCGTCAAAAAACCCCGGGGTGGTATTGGAGGGCCGAAGCCCTCCAATATTAGATCGAAAACCAGCGACATGTGCGGTGGTTTTCGCAGGAATTTCGAAGAAATTCCTACCTTGCCCGAGCAAACGGCCGCACAAAGGCGAAGCTTTGGTGCAGTGCGGCGAGGGAAAAACTCAAAAAAGAGGCATCGCCACTTTTTTGACACGCTGAAGGCTGGTAATACAGCCTTTCTTTTTGTATGCATTCGCTGCATGACAAACTGATGGCAGATTTCCTATGAAAAGAATAATGTCCAAAAAGTAAAATATAATTGACATAATGTCCGGGATATGTTATGCTCTGTCTGGAAATACAGGCGAAAGGAGGGACTATTGTGGGCAGGAACCTTCGCCTGAAGGCAGCCAGGGCTTTGAAGGACATGTCGCAAAAGGATGTGGCTGAGGCGGTGGGCGTGACAAGGCAAACCATCAACGCCATCGAAAGCGGGGATTACAACCCCACCATCAACCTGTGCATTGCCATATGCAAAGCCCTTGGCAAAAGCCTGGATGAATTGTTCTGGGAGGAGGATATGCATGAATCTTGACAAACGGGGTCTGGATGAAAGGCAGCGGGCACTGCGTAACCGCATCGGCCATCAGTGCTTTATGCTGCTGCTTTACGGGATTTTGTTCGATACGGCGTTGAATGGGGCAGGTATTACGTGGCTGCCCTATCCAGCCAACATGATGGCGCTGCTCACTGTTTGTGCAGGCATCTACCAAGCGAGAATCATTATGGGCAACGCCTATCTCCCGCCGGGAGAAAAAACCTCCCACAGGCGGCGCAAAACCATCATCCTGGCGGCATTTTCCGTGACGGTGGCGGCTGCGGCGGCGTTTGTAATCGTCAAAAACAGCTCGCCATCGTCATTGAATGTTCCGGACGCCGGGGACAATTCCGCGTTGGTTTTGTTCATCATCTCGGCGGTCAGCCTGGTTATTGCCCTGGTGGCCGGGTTGATCCAGCGCAAGCGGGACAAGGAAAGAGACGAGGAATAACAAAGCGAATGGGCTTGGAAGGGAGCAGTCAATGGCTGAGGACAAGAAGCAATTTCTTTATGTGTTGAAATTGATTCCCTCTTTGCTAAAGGAAGAAAACTGGACGCAAAGGGAAGAAAGAATTGTAGAAGAGCACTTTGCATCGCTGCAAAAAATGCTTCTGGAAGGCAGGCTGATCCTGGCTGGGAAAACAGAAGGCCTCGACGAAAAAACGTTTGGCATAGTTATTTTCGAAGCAACGTCGGAAGAGGAGGCGCAGGATGTCATGCACGGCGATCCGGCAGTAGCCCAGGGGATCATGCAGGCGGAGCTTTTTTTGTATCGTGTCGCTTTGATGCGCAAGGGGTAAGTTTTTGAAGGCCGGTATCAGATAATGGCTGCACAATTGCAAAACCTTTCTGAACTCCTTTTTTTGCTCTCCATTCTTTCCATAAGTGTGATATACTCATGGACAATGGAGGGATATCATCATGGCAAAAAGACTTGTGACCCTGCTGATGGCCGCATTCCTTCTCATGAGTGCGGCCGGTGCGCAGGCGGCTGATACGGCTTTGCAGCTTCAAATGCATCCGGGGGAAACCATGGCTGCGCCGGCGGCGGATGCCTTAGAATCCACGGACACGCAGGTGGCCATCGTGGACGATAAAGGAAGCATTACCGCCCTTGCGGAAGGGTCTTGTCAAATACTGCTGACTCAAGGCGGCAAAACAACCTCCTGTGATCTGACGGTGGATGAGGATGTGCCTACGGAACTGATGAAAAAGGCCATTGCCATCGCGGAGAACGAGTTTGTTGCCCTTGACCTGAAAGGCATCAAACGGGCCAACAAGTATACCAAATGGTATGCCGGAAAAAGCGGCGTGGCCTTCGGCTGGTGCGGGGCTTTCGTGGGTTGGTGCTTTGAGGAAGCCGGGGTACCCATGTTTCGGGTGGAGAAGGCGGAAGAAGTAGAGGACAGCGCCACCTGGGCCATCAGTGAGGCCAGCGTGGGCAAAATATTGAAGGGCTATCAAAAGATGGAGCGAATCGGCAACATCCCAAGGCCGGGGTACATGGTGATCTACAGCGTGACGAAAAAATCCTACAACAACATCCATACCGGTCTGGTGGTGGACGCTCAGGCTCTGGGCGACAGCCGCTATCTTGTAACCACCATTGAGGGCAACGTATCCAGCCGGGTGAAGAAATACCAATATTACTATGACAGTTCAGAGGAAGCCACGCAAAAGCAGAAGAACATGGAAGCCCTGCCCAAGGAACTACAAACCGATGAGAAGATTTCTTATAAGCTCCACTCCAAGGACTGGTTTGTAAAAGTTTTCTGCCAGACGTACAAGTGATCCATAAAGAAACAGGCCGGAGGGCAAAGTTTGCTCCTCACGGCCTTATTTTTTGCAACAAAAATGCTCCCGGACTTGGCCGGCTATGTGATGTCATGTGGACAGTTCATTCGGCAAAATTGCTGTCCAGAAGGCGGACGATGGCATCCACAGCCCGCTGCTCATCTTCACCATCCGCCACAAGATACAGCTTTCCGTCGATGGCGGGGCCCAATGACAAAAGGCCCAGCATGCTCTTGGCGTTGATGACCTTGCTGTGATGCTCGATCATGATGCGGGCGTCGAAGCGGCTGGCCACCTGAACAAGCTGCGCGGCGGTGCGGCGCTGCAATGCCTCCCGGCCGGGCAAGGCGACTTCTCTTCGTATCATGGTTTATCCTCCTTATGTGTGTGAAGCGCCTGCGAAAGTTCTACGATTCTGCGCAGGCGGTGATTGACACCTGATTTGCCAAGGGGCGGGTCCAGCATTTCGCCCAGTTGCGAAAGCGTGGCTTCCGGCTGCGAAAGCCTCAGCCGCGCCACCTGCTCAAGGGAAGGAGGGAGCGTGCCCAGTCCTTTGGAAAGGGATAACGAGCGGATGGCTTCGATCTGACGCCGGGAAGCATCCAGCTGCTTTTCCATATTGGAGGTATCGCAATTCATCATGCGGTTCACGTGGTTCATGATATTCTTGTGGATACGGGTGTTTTCCAGGGATAAAAGCGCCTGGTGTGCCCCCATCAGCCCCAGTGCGGATACAATCTGTTCGCTCTCTTTCAAGTATACCACAATTGTACCCTTTCGGGCCATATGTTTTGCCGGAAGGCCTGATTTTTCCATAATTCGGTGAAGGGCGGCCGCCAGATTCGGTTCACCGGCCACAATTTCGAAATGATACCCCTTCTCCGGGCTTACAATGGAGCCTGCCCCCAGAAAAGCGCCACGCAAAAAAGCTTTTCGGCAGCATTGCCGAAGGGCGGCGTTCCTGGGCGTGGTGCGCAGCATATGCATGGAGCCGTCATCGTTTGCGGCCATCATGCCAAGGGCAGTCAGCAGCTTTTGCGCGTCCTCCGTTTCCAGGGTCAAAACACTGCTGCGCTGACCACCCAGGCGGCTGTGGCGGATAAAGTGCAGCGAGGGTGTAATGGAAAAAACTGTGCGCAAAAGTAGAAAGATTCGTCTGGCCAGCCCCGCGTTTTCCACCCGGAAGGTAAGGCGCACCTGCCCTGACCCCCTCAAATAAAGAGAAGCGGAGGTCTGCAAAAGCGCGCTCAACTCGCTGAGCATGCAGCAGGGCTTGCCAAAGGGCAGCCGCACCAGTTCATCTTTGGCGATGGAGGAAAAAGACAAGATACCCTCCTTAACAGGTCCCGAAAAAGTTAAGCTAATATGCGGGGAGCAACGAGGGGCCGCAGGTCCCTCGTTTATAATCGTCTCGGACGGCTTTGCCGTCCGGGCGGGGCGCTTGCGGAGCAAGCTTTCCTTACACGATTTACTGTCCGTGTGTTTTTACCGACTAAGCGTAGCGTGGGACGGTACAAAGCGCACAAGGAAATCGTGCGGAATCGAAAAAGTGACGTGTCACTTTTTCAAGGTTATAGCATTTTCCAGTGGGCTTGCTCCAGATCAAGGTCCCGGTGATTCACATCCACCCGGAATCCCTGGCTGCGCAGCCGGACGGCCAGTTCCTCGGCAATGGACACGCTGCGGTGAGCACCGCCGGTGCAGCCAATGGCAACCACCAGCCGGTGTTTTCCCTCCTCCTGGTAATGGGGCAGCAGGAAGTGAAGCATATCCATGGCCTTCGTCAAAAATTCCGCAGTAACGGGGTGCTCCAATACGTATGTTCGCACGTCCTCATCCAGGCCCGTGTGCCGCCCCAGCCCTTCCACATAAAAGGGATTGGGCAAAAACCGGACATCAAACACCAAATCGCCTTCCCTGGGCAGACCCCGCTTGAAACCGAAGGAGAGTATCTCCAAACGCAGGTACTGGGTATCGCTTTGGGTGGTCAGTATGTCCGAGAGCATCTTTTGCAGCGCACGCGGCCTAAGCGTGCTGGAATCAATGAGATAATTGGCCGTTTCCCGAAGGGGCTGCAACAGCTCCCGCTCCGCCAGGATGGCCTCCTGAAGTCCTACGTTTTCGCTGGCAAGAGGATGATCCCTGCGGGTTTCCTTGTAACGGCTCACCAATACATCGTCGCTGGCTTCCATGAACAGCGTCTCGATCTGATAGCCTATTTCCCGCGTTTCGCCGATGACCCTGCGCACCGCGTGGGCGTCGAAGAACTCGCCGCTGCGCACGTCCCCCGCCATGGCCACCAATGGCACCCGCATGGGGGAGGTTTGGCAGGCCTCCATGAATTTGATGATCATCATGGGGGGAAGGTTGTCGATACAAAAGGCCCCCAGGTCCTCCAGATAGCGGATGGCCACCGTTTTGCCCGCGCCGGACAGGCCTGTAAGGATCAAAAACCGCATGGTACTTATCCTCTCTCTTCCGGGTTCAATTAAACATAATGCATGGGGCTGTCCTCGCCTACGATGCGCACCTCCGGCGTCAGCCACACACCATGCTTTTCCTTGACGGTTTGCTGCACCAGGCTGATGAGCGACAGGAAATCCGCAGCGGTGGCGTTTCCGGTATTTACCAAAAATCCCGCGTGCTTTTCACTGACCTGGGCGCTGCCCACCCTTGCGCCCCGAAGACCGGCCTGGTCAATGAGCTGCCCAGCAAAATGGCCTTCCGGGCGCTTGAAGGTGCTCCCGGCGCTGGGCACGTCCATGGGCTGCTTTTCGTTGCGGCGGCGGTTGAATTCCTTCATGTCCGCCCAAATGGCTTCCTTGTCCCCGGGGGTGAGCTGAAACGTTACGGAGGTGATGATGATCGGTTCCTCCTGGGCGCGGCTGTGGCGGTAGCCAAAGTGCATCTCTTCCCCGGTAAAGGTATGTATCTGCCCATCCTCCGTGATGGCTTCCACCTCTTTGATGGCTTCCTTCAACTCCCCGCCGTAGGCTCCGGCGTTCATGTATACGCCTCCGCCTACCGTGCCCGGTATGCCGCAGGCGTAGCATAAGCCTGTCAGGCCATGCCGGGCAGCTTCCTTGGCCGCGGCGGCCAGGGATGCCCCCGCCTTGGCGGTCAAGACCGTGCCTTCCACGAAGATGGAGGACATTTCCTCCCCATACTTCACCACCAGGCCACGGATGCCCCCATCCTTTACCAGAAGGTTGCTGCCATTGCCAAGCATCAACATGGGAATGTGATGTTCATTGGCGCATGTCACAAGGAAGGCAATTTCCTGTGCGCTTTGCGCTGTTACCAGTATATCGGCAGGACCGCCGATGCGAAGCGTAGTGTGCTCCGACATGGGTGCTTGCAAAATGATACGGTCCTGCGGGATTCGTTCCTTTATCTTTTGCAGAAACGGCCCATAAAAGGGCACGCCGCAGGGTTTGTTGTCCATGGGTTTCCTCCTGAAAGGGAAAATATCCCCTTTTATTGTACCGCAAAAGCGCCTGCCAGGCAATAGAAATGCCGGAAGGCTATGTACCATCAGGGGGAGTTTTGGTAGATTTCTTTTCCTTCATGCATGAGCCAAGCCGAACATATTTACAAGGATGCAATGATGGGGCAAAGCCCATTCATTTGAAATCGTGCCCGACCGGTTTTGACGGTCGTGCACGGCGTTAGCCGATCACAGATACCATGTTCCAATTTTTGTCCCAGCGGGTGAATATGGCAGGCGCGCCTTTTGTGATGCGGCCCGCCAGCTTTTCGCCAATGGACTCGGCGGGGGCCTTTGTGGCCATATAGACTGCGTCCTCCGGTTTGATACCAAAGCGGATGAGGTTATATAGGCCCTTGGCCATGGTCAGGGTGGAACCGGCCAGGTTGCCGGATGCAAGCCTTGCCGCACCATCCTTGACGTATACCGTCTGGCCGCCCAACTGATACGTGCCTTCCTTCATGCCGGCGGCTTCCATGGCGTCGGTGACAAGCACCGTCTTTTCTCTTCCCTTGGCACGAGCAGTCAGGCGGAGGATGTCGGGGTGCAAGTGGATGCCGTCGCCGATCACCTCGGCGTACAGCCTGTCGTCGGTGAGGGCCGCGCCGGGAACACCAGGCTCCCTATGGTGCAGCGGCGTCTGGGCGTTGAACAGGTGGGTGACGTGGGTGGCACCCCAGTCCGCCGCCAGATGCGCCTGTTCACAGGTGGCGTCGGAGTGGCCGATGGAGACTACGATCCCCTGGGATGTGATGTGACGCACCCAGCCTTCGGCGCCAAATAGTTCCGGGGCGAGGGTGATGATGCGCACGGCGGAAGCGTATTCGCCCGTCATTTGAAGCCAAGCTTCCATGGACGGGGGCAGGAAATGAGCCGCCACCTGGGCACCGCACCGGTGTGCGCTCAAAAAGGGCGCTTCCATATGCGCGCCCAGTACGGTGGAGCCTTTCGGCTCGGGGCGCTTCATCACCGCGTCGACGCCTGCAAGGGCGGCTTTCGTGTCGGACAGGGAAGCGCTCATGGTGGTGGGCAAGAAAGCGGCCACACCGCCTTTTTTCAATTCACGGCTCATGTGGCGCACAGCTTCCTCGCCGGCCATGGTGTCCATGCCCATAAAGGCGTGGATGTGCACATCCACAAATCCCGGCAGAAGATAGTCGCCATTCAGATCCAGCGTTTCCTCCCCCGGCTCAAAAGCAAGGTCCGGACCAACCTCTAAAACAATATCCCCCCGGCTTCTTAAGGACAGATGCTCGCAGAACCTTCCGTCCACATAGGCGGTTGCTTTTGTAATCAACATGGTGATACTCTCCTGACGTTCTTGAGAACCAGCAAACAGACCGTCATAACAATCAGGGTCAATAAAAGATGCGCAGCGCTTATTGCTAAGGCAAAGCCAAAGGTGATATCTGTTTCCTGCCCAGATACAAGGGATAAGGCAAGTGCAGGAATGAAAACCAGAAGGAAGCCTGCCAAGGCCCCTTTCAGCGTGCAGGGAAAGGCAAGCGTGAGAAAAGCGCGCAGCCGGGAAGCGCCAAGCCCCCGCGCGGTTCTCATAAGGGCCGGATCCACCGCGGACGCAAAGGAGCAGGTGCACAGGATCATCAGTGGCAATAGCATCATGGACATTGCTGCAAAAGGTGAAACATATCCGTCTACGGCTGTCAGAAACGCCGGTATAAACCCATAGGGAAGCAAGGGGATCAGCCGTTGTCCAAACAAAAGCGCCGTACCGCCAAGGAAGAAAACAGGCATCAGGCAGGATACAAAAGCTGTGCGGTATGGAAAAAATGACAGGAGATTTCCAATGGGATAGCCCAGCACCAGACACAAAAGGGCGGCATGCAGCGCCATTTGAAGATTCGGCGCAAGCAGGCTGAAACGTCCAGCCTCAAAAAGCGGAGAAAAGTCAGGGAAAGCAGCGGCCGGTACTGTATCCGTCCAAAAAAGCAGCAGGCCGGGAAGAAATGCAAACAGAAGCAGAAGGTATGCACCCAGCCATACCGCCATGGGGAAAGCGCGTTTCACGGTACCCACAGGGGCACCTCCTTCCCGCCTGTTTCGGGCGCATGGGCCAAAGGCTCTTGTTCTTCCTCTCCGGGGAGCAGGGCTGCCTTTGACGTATCCCACCAAACAAATACGCGGGCTCCGGGTTCAAATTGCTCCGCCTTGGGATCATCACACAATATTTTCCGCCCGGTAGGCAGTTCAACCACACAAAGCCGATGGCCCGACTCCATATGAGTACCGGCAAACAGGCCGCTTACCAGGCTGTCGGGCCGGGGTGCGTCAAACAGGTGCACCTGCTCCGGGCGCAGGCACAAAAGCACATCCTCCCCAATGGCGGGCGGAGGGCTGGCACTTTGGGCGGGCAGCGTAAGCCCGTCCATATCGATGGCCACAAACCCGCCCGGACGCCTGGCGGCCACCACGCCGGGCAGGACATTCACAAGGCCCATGGCGCGGGCGGAGGTTACGTTTTCAGGATGGTGGTATAGTTCCTCCGGCTTACCTGCCTGCTGGATGCGCCCGGATTGTATCAGCGCTATGCGGTGGGATACGGCCATGGCTTCCGCCCGGTCACGGGTGGTGTATAGAATCGAGTAGTGCCATTGCTGCTGCAGCGCTTTCAAAAATGCCAGCACCCGCCTTCGGTCCTCCTCTTGAAGGCGCGCAAAGGGATCATCCAGCAGCAGCACCTTGGGTCGCAAAACAAGCGCACGGGCCAATAGCGCTATCTTGTACTGATAAGGCGAAAGCAGCCGGGGCTTTTTTCCTGCCGCATCCTCCAAATTGGCAAGAGCCAGCATGTGCATGGCACGCATGCGCCTTTCCTTGCGGTTAACTCCCGCAAGCTTCAGGCCATAGGCCACGTTTTGAAGGATGGTGCGGTGGGGGAACAAAGGCGTGTCATGAAAAACGGAACACAGGCCGCGCCGGGATGGCGCCATATCGGTTACATCCCGTCCGTCCAGCAGCACACGGCCAAAGGATGGCTTTAACGACCCTGCCACAATGTGCATCAGGGTTGTTTTGCCGCTGTTTTTAGGGCCTACCAGAGACAGGAATTCGCATGGCAGCAGGTTGAGTTCCACGCCTTGAAGAGCCTGCGTCTTGAAGAACTGTTTTTGTATGTTGTTCAGTTTCAGTGGAACCGGCGTCATGGCGGTGTCACCTTCCTTCCGCCGGTGAAGTTGGTTGTTTCTGTATTGTAAGCCGGGGCGCTAAGCCTGTCAATTGCCCAGCAGAATTTTACAGGCCTCCGAAAGTGATTCCGCCTGGAAATCGGCAGGGGATTTCGTTTGCCTGTTGCCCTTACCGCACAGGTGGATGGAAGCGATGCCGGCACGGCGTGCAGCCTCGATATCGGCGGTTAGGCTGTCCCCCAGCAGGATCACACGGCTTTTATCGGCAACGTTCATTTTCTCCATGGCGAGTAGCAGCATTTTGGGGTCGGGCTTTGAGCTTCCGATTTCCCCGCTGATGACGGCCTCGGCGATATAGGGGGCAATTTCAGACCTTTTCAGCCTTGATCGTTGTACCGAGGCGATGCCATTGGTGACCAGCACGATGGGCATATGCTGATGAATGGTTTTCACAAACGTCAAAGCACCGGGCATCAAAAAGGCGTACTGGCCCAGGCGGTCGGTAAAGCAATTGCCTACCTCCTGTGCCGTGTGAGAGGCGGCAGGAAAATGGCTAAGAAGCTTGGCAAACCTCTCCACCCTCAGTTCCTCCTGGGTGATTTCTCTTTTTTCATACGCCTTCCACAGCGATTCGTTGATGCGGGAATACAGCGCGGCGGTTTCCTCACAAAAAGGCAGGCCGCAAATAGACAGCGTGTCATAAAGCGCGGCCTTCTCCGCCGCGTAAAAATCGAAAAGTGTATTGTCGGCGTCCGATAAAAGCAGAGAATACGGCAAAACGGGCATAGCAATATCCTTTCTATGGATGTAGCTATAGCGTACTGGAACATGGCAAAATTTGCAACCCCGAAATGCGATATAAAAGCGCAAAATTGATTGAAGCTATTGCAAGAAAAAGAGCGCTGTGCTATAATTTTTTGCAACAAAGGCGATGACGGAGAACAACGCCTGCATAAAGGCAATGCCAAAGAGAGGACGGTCACCGGCTGAAAGCCGTCCGCACAGCCCGCAGGAAATTCACTCCCGAGCTTCCCCGCTTAAACCACTGAAGGGCCGGTTTTTCCGGCCCAGGCAGTTCCATTTAAAATGGTACAGCCGTACCCAGCGCCGCTTTCGTGGCAATGGGAGCAGAAGGCAGTAGGCAGGGACGGGTACGCCCCCGTTATGCAGCGGCGAGCGCATCGGTTGAAACCTGTGCGGAAGTTGGGTGGTAACACGCGGCAGTATGCCTTCGTCCCATGGTTCGTCCATTGGGATGAGGCTTTTTTTATTGCCTGCTTAGCGGAAAGGGGATCATGTGATGGACATCCGGGAGATGATCGGTTCTTTGCGGGAGCGCCTTTTGACGGAACTTCAGGAGGTCGGCTCCACCCAGGCCTTGGAAGGCCTGAAGGTGAATATGCTGGGCAAAAAGGGGGACCTTACGGCGCTGCTTCGTATGATGGGCCAATTGCCCTCCGAGGAGCGGCCCAAGGCCGGGCAGCTTATCAACAAGGCCCGGGAGGAGTTTGAAGCGCTGCTCATGGAGAAGCAAACGCTTCTTGGCAAAAAGGAGCGGGAGGAAGCCTTAAAGCGGGAAGCCATCGACGTAACGGAGCCAAGGGAACTTCCTGAAGCAGGCACGCCCCATCCCGTAACGCTGGTGCTTCGGGAAATGGTGGAATGCTTTGCTGGCATGGGCTTTGAGGTGGTGGAAGGCCCGGAGGTGGAGCTGGATCATTACAACTTCGAGCTTCTCAACATGCCCAAAAACCATCCCGCCAGGGATGCCCAGGATACCTTTTATATTGATGAAAACACGGTGCTGCGCACCCATACCTCCCCCGCCCAGGCACGTACCATGCTTTCCCGCAAGCCACCCATCCGGGTCATCTGCCCCGGGCGGGTGTATCGGGCCGACGAGGTGGACGCCACCCATTCCCCGGTGTTCCACCAACTGGAAGGCCTGGTGGTGGATAAGGATGTGACCATGGCCGGCCTTCGGGGAACGCTGGAGACGTTTGCCAAGCGGCTGTACGGGCCGGATATGCAGATCCGCTTCCGCCCCTCGTTCTTCCCCTTCACCGAGCCCAGCGCGGAGGTGGACCTGACTTGCGTCGCCTGCCATGGCGCGGGCTGCCGCATCTGCAAGGGCACCGGCTGGATTGAGGTCTTGGGCAGCGGCATGGTGAACCCCAAGGTTTTGGATATGTGCGGCATTGACAGCAGCGTCTATTCCGGCTTTGCCTTCGGCATCGGCCTGGACCGCATCGCTACGCTGCGCTACGGCATACGGGATATGCGGCTGATGTTTGAAGGCGACGTGCGGTTCCTGTCGCAGTTCCGTTAAGGCTAGGAGGGATGAAGAGATGAAGCTTCCCATGCAATGGATCAAGGAATATGCAGATGTCCCCGTGGACGCCAAGACGTACCAAAACCGCATGATCTGGACCGGCACGGCGGTGGAAGGTGTGGAAGCCCTGGGCGAGGACATCGAAAAAGTGGTGGTAGGCCGTGTGCTCACCGTAGACAAGGTGGAGGGCAGCGACCATTTGCACGTGTGCACAGTGGATGCGGGGCAGGGGGCACCTTTGCAAATCGTATGCGGCGCGCCCAATGTGGCTCCCGGCTTGCTTGTGCCGGTGGCGCTGGAAGGTGCAAGGCTCCCCGGCGGCGTGAAGATCAAAAAGGGCAAGCTGCGGGGCGTTATGAGCGAAGGGATGCTCTGCTCCGCCACGGAGTTGAATGTGGCAAGGGAACTGTATCCCTCCGTGGGGGATGCGGGGCTGCTCATTTTCCAGGAGGACTACGCGCCAGGCACCGATGTGAAAACCATCTTCGGGCTTGATGACACGGTCATCGATTTTGAAATTTTGGCCAACCGGCCCGACTGCCTGTGCGCCCTAGGCGTGGCAAGGGAAACGGCGGTTGCACTCGGGACCGGTTTCAAGAAGCCGGAGGTTATAGTACAAGAATCAGATGGCAGCATTCAGGATTTTGTAAAGGTCACGGTGGAGGATACGGATTTTTGCCCACGGTATGTGGCAAGGGTCGTGAAAAACGTACGGGTTGGGCCTTCGCCGCTCTGGCTGCGCAAGTATCTGTACGGGGCAGGCATGCGTTCCATCAACAACGTGGTGGACATTACCAATTTCGTGATGCTGGAAACAGGCCACCCCATGCACGCTTTTGACCTTACAAAAGTCAGGGGCGGGGAGATCATTGTACGCAAAGCCCGGACCGGGGAGACACTGACTACCCTGGATGGCAAGGAACGTGCGCTTACCGGCATCGAGCTTCTCATCTGCGACGGGGAAGGCCCCACGGGCGTTGCCGGCATCATGGGCGGTGAGGAAAGTGAAATCACCGAAAGCACAAAAGCATTGATGTTCGAGTGTGCTGCCTTTGACCGCACGGGTACGCGCCTTTCCGCCAGAAGCCTTGGCATGCGCACGGAGGCCAGCGGCCGCTTTGAAAAGGGCGTCAGCCCCAAAACGGCGCTGGAGGCCATGCAGCGTGCCTGCCAGCTCATCAATCTTCTGGATGCCGGGGATGTGGTGCCCGGCGTGATCGACGTGTATCCGAATCCGCTGAAGCCGCAGGTCATACACGCCTCCTTGAAGCGTATTGCTAAGCGTACCGGCGTCGATATCCCCCCGCAGGCCATGGTGGATATATTGAAAAGCCTGCACTTTGAAGTAGCTGTAAACGGGGATGAGATCGACGTTACTGTGCCCGATTTTCGCCAGGATGTGGAGGGGGAAGCTGACCTTTCCGAAGAAGTGCTTCGAATATACGGCTATGAATTCATCCCTGCCACGCGGCTTCGAGGGGAAGCCACCCCCGGCGGGCGCAGCGATGCCATGCGTTTTCGCGATGCGCTGGGCTTAAGGCTGAACGGCATGGGCCTTTCCGAGATCATGAACTTCTCCTTCATCAGCCAGAAGGCGGTTGAAAAGCTGAACCTTCCCGCACAAGATCTGCGGAACAAGCCGCTGATGCTTTTGAATCCTCTGGGCGAGGATACCCGCATCATGCGGCCCAGCCTGGCTCCCGGCATGCTGCAAACCCTGGCCCTGAACATGAACCGGGGCAATGAAAAGGCATGGCTGTACGAGATTGCCGCGGTGTTTGACGGGAACAATCCGACGGAGGAAAAGCTGCCGGCGGAAACACCAACACTTTGCATCGGCATGTATGGCGGTGCGGACTTTTACACGCTCCGGGGCGTTGTCCAGGCGCTGCTTGCGTGTTTTGGCATCCAGGCGGAAATCATGCCGGGCGGCGAAAGCTACCACCACCCCGGCCGCTGCGCAAAGCTTATCGCAGGCGGGAAGGTGCTGGCGGTGCTGGGCGAGGTGCACCCAGACACCATGGAAAAATTCGACATGCCGGCGCGGGGCCTGATTGCAGAAATGGATTTGAGCCTTTTGCGCTCCCTGGCCGTTCCCATGGGGGATGTAAAGCCCCTGCCCCGATACCCAGCCGTGAGCCGCGACTTGGCCCTGGTGATGGCGGATGGTCAGCCTGTGGGCCCCGTGATGGCGGCCATGGAAAAGGCGGCCGGCGCTTTGCTGGAGGAGTGCCGCATGTTCGACGTGTACCGCGGCGCGCAGCTTGGTCAGGGCAAAAAGTCTGTGGCCTTCTCCCTTTCCTTCCGGGCTGCCGACCATACGCTCACCGAAGCTGAGATTACCGCGGCCATGGAGAAGGTGCTCAAGGCGTGTGCAGATGAATTTGGGGCAGTGATACGGGCCTAGGGGGGGGGGCGGGGGGCCGAGGCCCCCCCCACAGAGGA
>JAEZLW010000101.1 GCA_023415145.1 Bacillota bacterium
TTCGGTGGTTCGAATCCACCCCCATCCACCAACACGCGGGAATGGCGGAATTGGCAGACGCGCTAGATTCAGGTTCTAGTGAAGGTTCCTTCATGCAGGTTCAAGTCCTGTTTCCCGCACCACGATCTGTCTGATAACGATAGTTTTCAGACAGATTTTTGTTATAATCGTATATTTCTACTTCGATTATCGGGAGCTAGACATGGATATTGTTGATGTAAAACGAAAGTTGAGAAGATGCAAGCACCTGGAACAAAAGATCAGATATGGAAATGCTGCGCCAAAGCGGCCGGCTCTTATATGGGATGATTTTTTTGATTTGCAGGAGACAGACACAGGCAAGGCCAAATATACACTGAAAGCTCTGGCTGAAATGTGCCATGCCGAATATAAAAATGTTTTGGACGAGTATTGGTCCTTTGTCTATCAAGTGCTGTTCAATGAAAACGAAGCGCACCACGGTATCCGCTATGACACCAGTATCTTGCTTCAGTGGGGTTTGCCCTTTGATGCCGATGAAGCGGCAGTAAAAAGTCGGTTCCGCGAGCTTGCAAAGCTTTCACATCCGGATACCGGCGGCAATGAGAGCGGGTTCATTGCGCTCATGGAGGCATACAAAAAACTGATGGGGAAACAATGAAGCTTCATACGAAAGGAGTTTTAACCCTTGGATCACTTTCACTTAAGAGAAGCAACTGAAAAAGACGTCCCTCTCATCCTGCAATTGATCAAAGAGCTGGCCGACTATGAAAAGATGCTGGACCAGGTGGTAGCCACGGAGGATACCCTGACCGAGTGGCTTTTCAAAAAGCAAAAGGCCGAGGTGCTCATAGGCGAACTGGATGGCATACCTATCGGCTACGCATTGTTTTTTCATAACTTTTCCACTTTTCTTGGGCGGTCGGGTATTTATCTGGAAGACCTCTACGTAAGGCCGCAGGTACGGGGAAAAGGCTATGGCAAAGCGTTTTTGAAGCATCTGGCCCGGATATGCATGACAAGGGGCTGCGGCCGGCTGGAATGGTGGTGCCTTGACTGGAATCAGCCAAGCATTGACTTCTATCTATCCATAGGCGCGGAGCAAATGAGCGATTGGACGGTGTACCGGGTATCCGGCGATGCGCTGGCTGTGCTTGCAGATACAAATCCATAGATGGCAGCGCGCTATGACGGCCTAGCCAATGGGCAACCTATGCTTCGTATGGAGTGTGCACCGATGAGAACCGAGAAAATATATTCCAAAAATGCAGCTTATCAAAAATTCGAAGTCCTCAAATCCAACCGCAACAAACGGTACAGGTACTTTGAATTTTTTGTGGAAGGCGTGCGCAACATCAATGAAGCCATTGCAAACGGCTGGAGCATTGCTTCCTTTTTATATACGCCGGACAAGCCCATGTCCAACTGGGCACGGGACATTTTGCATGCCGTGAAAACCGATGTCAACTACGAACTTCCGGAAAGCCTGATGAAAGATCTCAGCGGCAAGACGGATACATCAGAACTGATGGCCGTTGTGAAGATGCGGGAAGACGGCTTTTTAAGGCTTCCCCAAAATGACAATCCCCTCTTTGTGCTGTTTGACCGGCCTTCCAACAAGGGCAACCTGGGCACCATCATCCGCTCCTGCGACGCCTTGGGCGCAAACAGGCTCATACTTACCGGCCATGCGGTGGATTTGTATGATCCGGAAGTGATCATATCCTCCATGGGCTCCTTCTTTCATGTGCCAGCCATCCGCATACCCGACAACGAGCAGGTATTCGCTTGGATCGGGCAAATGCGGGACCGATACCCAAAGTTCCAGGTGATAGGCACTACCGCCCACAGGGAAAAGAGTATCGCGGACGTTGACCTTACCCGCCCTACCCTGCTCATGATCGGCAACGAAACAGATGGCCTTTGCCGTGCCTTCAAGGAAGGCTGCGATACATTGGCCACCATCCCCATGAGCGAAACAACCTCCGCTTCCTCCTTAAATGTAGCCTGTGCGGCTACGGTTCTGTTTTATGAAGCAGCCAGGCAAAGGAGAAGATGAAAGAAAATGTGGATATTTTTGTGTATCCTGTTCGCTGGGCTCGTTATGTTGCTAACCACACAATACGCCATCGATATCAAAAGAGCATACGAGCGGCTTGACCGTTATCGTGCAAAAGCCATCAACACAAGCTTCGGCAAAATGAGCTATCTGGATGAAGGTTTCGGGGAACCAATCCTCCTTTCCCACGGCATATTCGGCGGATACGATCAGGCTTTTACGTCTTTGCATGGCCTGGTGGGAAGTGACTTTCGAAAATTGGCACCGTCGCGGTTTGGTTATCCCGGGTCCGGTCTGCCGTCCGAACCGACGCCTCAAAACCAGGCAAAGGCTTTTTTGGATTTGCTTGATCACCTTCATATCAAAAAAGCGTATATCATCGCCACATCCGCCGGCGGCGCAGCAGCGATTTCTTTTGCCATAAAGTACCCGCATCGCTTAAAGGGGCTGATACTGCTGTCGTCCGGGGTTCCCTGTATGAAGAAAACCCGGGAGGAGATTACCGTCAGGATGGGGCCGCCCGCGCTGCTTGTGAACGATTTTCCCATGTGGCTGTCCATCAAGTTTTTTGGCTTTGTTTTCAAAAGCATGTTTGCATCGGATGTCAGCCGTTCCTTTTACGACACCATGCTCCCGGTGAAACCGAGAAAAAATGGGATCAAAGCGGACGAAGAAATCACCAATATGGATATGGACATCCACTTTGATGGCTATGAGGTTGAGAAGATATCCGTCCCGGTGCTTGTCATCCACGCCAAAAATGATCCCATGGCGAAGTATGAGACCGTTCAAAAATTCATTGACAGGACGCATGCCAAGGCTTCCATATTCGAAACCGGCGGACATTTGATCACCGGGCACGGAAATGCCGTATCCGCAGCGATAAAGGAGTTTGTGAAGGAAACCTGTGAGCAGGTGACACATTCCTGATTTTTACTGCTCAAACGTCACCCTTGCAAACCGGTTTTTTCCCCGGCGCAATAGCAAGGATGCCCGTCCCTCGACCTCCTGCTGTACGTTTGTAACAATCTCCCCATCTACCGCGATTCCGCCCTGTGCCATCAGCCGCCTGGCTTCGCTGATGGAGGCGGCCAGCCCGGAGCTCACCAGCACCCTGGCAAGCGGCTGACATCCTGCAGGCAGCGCATGTTCCGGAATGGATACAGGCGCTTCCCCTGCCGCAACCCTCAAATAACGGGTTTTTGCTTGTTTAGCCTTTTCCGGATCATGGTACATGGTTGTAATCGTCATGGCGTACTTTATATGCGCCGCCCGGATATCGGATGTGATCAATGGCAAATAAGCATCTTCACTCAAATCTGATGTCAGCCGGAAATAGTCACCTAAAAGCGAATCCTTCACCTTCATGCATTTTTCAAACATGGTATCGGCAGGCTCATCGATGCCGATGTAATTGTCCAGTGACTTGGACATTTTTTCGACGCCGTCCAGACCCTTTAAAAGCGGGAAGGTGATGACCTCCTGTGGCCGCTGCCCATAGCTTTTTTGAAGCTCGCGGCCTACCAGGAGATTAAAAGTCTGGTCGGTGCCGCCCACCTCGATATCGCAGCCGAGGGCAACCGAGTCATACCCCTGCATCAGCGGATACAACAATTCGTGCATACCAATGGCGCGGCCATCGGATAAGCGCGCGGCAAAATCGTCGCGTTCAAGAATCCTCGCCACCGTGTACTGGCCGCACAGATGCAGCACATCGGCAAAGTTCAGGCTGCCTAGCCACTTGGCGTTGTATTCGATGCGTGTTTTTTCAGTATCGAGTATTTTTGTCACCTGATCGAAGTAGGTTTGACCGTTTCTCCTGGTTTGATCAAAGGTAAACGGCGGACGGGTTTTGCTCTTTCCGGATGGATCGCCGATCATGCCGGTAAAGTCACCGATCACGAAGATGATCTCATTGCACAAGTCCTGCAGCAATTTCAGTTTGCGCAATACCACGGAGTGCCCAAGATGAAGATCCGGACGGCTTGGATCCGCCCCGAATTTCACTTTCAAACGGCGCCCGCTTTTCAGCCTTTCTTTCAGTCCCTCCTCAGAAAAAATGGCCGCCGCATCACCAAACAGCTTTTCCAAGGCCCATTGCTTATCCATGTTCCTTACCCCTCCAAAAAAGAAATCGGCCCAAAGCCAACAAGGGCTTTGAGCCTTCCAATTCCTGCCGCTTCCTAGCGGCGATGGAAACAAGGAGGCCTAAGCCCGCAAACGTAATAATAAGCGTATGCGCAAAGGCTGTGCTTGCTGCTTGCTGCTTTCATCACTTGGGCGGCCTCCTTTTTGTAAATTGGGCAAATCATAGCACGAGCTGCGGGAAAAGTCAACATCGATCCAAAAGGATGTCAGGGCGGTCTCATTTAAATATTGTAAGCAAATGAGAGGATGCGTCCGAAGGTCCAGGGCGATCGGAAAGCCCTGGTC
>JAEZLW010000125.1 GCA_023415145.1 Bacillota bacterium
GAATCTGACCGTGCCCGATGAGTTTGGCGGCGGCGGATACAAGGACGGCAATAACGCCATCAACCAGTGGATCGTTGAAGGCATTTCCACGAATCCTGTGACCGGCGAATCCTATGTTCCCAACTACTGGAAGACCACCATCCAGAAGAATCAGACGACCATGACCAAGGAATGGACTGAAAAGTACGGCGGCGAAAACCAAGTGAAGTATCTGCTTGATAAAGGCATGCTCACGGTTATCCCCTCCGTCAGCGTCAACCTGGCAAGCGACACAACCGACATCGGTCTGATCCGCTCCCAGTGCGGCCAACTGGTGAAGAACACCTCCTGGCAGATGATCTTCGCCAAGGACGAGGCTGAGTTTGCCGCCATGTGGCAGGATCTGAAGACCCAGCTGGACGGCTTTGGTTATCAGGACCTTGTGAAGTTTGACATGGAAAAATACCAGCCCCTGGTCGATGCCCGCCTGGCCGCGATGAAGAAATAACCGAATCGCTTCCTTGCACAATCAGACATGGCCTGCAGCTTTTCCATCAAGTGGGAGATGCAGGCCATGTTCTTTGTTGTTCGTACACCAAGACTCGGGATGATAACGAACTAGCCGTCTTCTGCCGCATCAGGCATGGCATCAAAGCGGCATCCACATTGTCTGCCATAACAGCATTCACTCTTCCTGCCAAAGACTTTACAACGGATGATCATATAAACCGAAACGTTACAGCAAATATTATGCTGTGCTCTTGACAAACGGTAACATGGGCATCTATAATAACATTAGTCGAAACGTTACGACCGGAGGATTTTAAGATGCCATTTGTTACGACATACGACATGTTGAAGGCTGCCCAGGCAGGTGGTTATGCCATTGGGGCGTTCAATGCCGAGAATATGGAAATGGTGCAAGCCATTATTGGCGCGGCCGAAGAAATGAACTCTCCTGTGATCGTACAGACAACGGCGGGTACGTTGAAGTACGCACCGCCCAGTTGCTATGCCGGCATGGTCAGCCGGCTGGCTGCGGCCGCCAAGGTACCTGTGGCGCTGCATCTGGATCATGGCAACAGCTATGAACTTGCCAGGGAGTGCATGCAGGAAGGGTATACCTCCCTGATGATCGACGGATCGCTTCTGCCTTATGATGGTAACGTTTCGCTTACGCGCCGCGTTGTGGAAATGGCGGGAGAGCTCCCGGTCGAAGCAGAACTGGGAACTGTAGGAGGAAAGGAAGACGGTCATGAAGCGAAGGCCCAGTACACTGACCCTGCCCAGGCGGCTGATTTTGTCAAGCGTACAGGCATAAAAAGCTTTGCGGTGGCCATTGGCACAGCCCATGGAATATACAAGGGTGTACCAAAACTGGACCTTGACAGATTAAGTGAAATACGTGCATTGGTGGATATCCCGCTTGTGCTGCATGGCACCAGCGGCGTGCCTCATGACCAGGTGAGTGCCTGCATCGCGCGGGGCATCTGCAAGGTGAATTACGCCACTGAATTGCGTATTGCTTTTTCAGAGGGTGTCAAAAAGGCCATGGCGGAAAAGCCCGATGCCTTTGATCCCAAAAAATATCTGGGCAGCGGCCGGGATGCCGTCAAAACCCTGGTGCGCGACAGAATCATCCTATGCCAAAGTGCCGGCAAGGCGTGAGGTTGAACGATGAGCACATATTTGCTGGGCATTGATATCGGTACCTCCGCCTGCAAAGCTGCGTTGTTTCATGAGGACGGCAGTGTTGCCGCCCAGATCACAGGCGAATATACGGTGCAGTATCCACACCCGGGCTGGGCGGAGCAGGATCCTGATCAGTGGTGGCAGACTGTCGTCAAAGCCATCCGGGATGTGTTGGCAGTCAGCGGCACCGACCCCAAGCAAATCGCCGGGATTGGCGTGGACGGGCAAAGCTGGTCGGCCATCGCCATGGAAGGCAGCGGCCGGGTGCTCTGCCCCAATCCCATATGGACGGATACCAGGGCCAGGGATATCTTGGATGCAGTGAAGCGCGATGTTCCGGAGGAAGAGCTGTTTGCCCTGTGTGGAAATCCGCTGCAGCCAAGCTATACGCTGCCCAAGATTCTTTGGTACAAGCAGCATCTGCCTGATGTATATCAAAAGGCAGACATCATCCTGCAGTCCAACAGCTTTATAGTCTACCGTTTGACGGGTGTACTTTCCCACGATTTGTCACAGGGGTACGGCTGCCATTGTTTCGATATGCGCCGCGGGCAGTGGGATGACGTCATGTGTGAGCGCCTTGGCGTCAGGCGTTCACTGTTGCCGCCGCTGTTTGCCAGCCATCAGGTAGTAGGCGGTGTGCATGGCGAAGCAGCCCGGCTTACCGGCCTTGCTGCCGGCACGCCAGTGGTAGCCGGCGGGCTGGACGCGGCCTGCGGTACGCTGGGTGCCGGTGTAATAGAAGACGGCCAAACCCAGGAACAAGGCGGCCAGGCCGGCGGCATGAGCATTTGTGTCGACGCATATGCGGCGGACATCCGGCTGATTCTTGGCCAGCATGTCGTACCGGGGCGCTGGCTTTTGCAGGGTGGTACCACAGGCGGCGGCGGAGCGCTCAAGTCGGTGCGGGAAACGGTATGTCCGGACCTTAGCTTTGAGGAAATGAGCCGTCTTGCAGCCGGCATACCTGCCGGAAGTGAGGGTGTGCTCTTTCTTCCCTACATGGCGGGCGAACGCAGCCCCATTTGGAATCCCAATGCATGCGGCGTATTCTTTGGCTTAAATTATGCCAAAACCCGCGCCCATATGATCCGAGCCTGTATGGAAGGCGTAGCCTATGCCCTGCGGCACAACCTGGAAGCCGCAGCGGAGTCTGGGGCCGAAGTCAAAACCATGCGGGCCATGGGCGGCAGTGCAAACAGTCTTACGTGGACGCAAATCAAGTCGGATGTGACGGGCAAGGGGATAGAGGTTCCGGCAAGCGATACGGCCACAACCCTGGGAGCTGCAATTTTGGCCGGGGTTGGCACAGGTGTGTATGGCAGCTTTGCGCAAGCGGTGCAAAAGACCATTGCCGTCAGGCGCACCCATGAGCCGAATATGATCCTGAAGGCAGTGTATGATGAAGGGTATCAAAGGTACAGGACTTTGTACGAAAGCCTGCAGCATATGATGCAATCTCGATAGAAAGAAGGTGTTTGTAATGAAAGCAGCGGTGCTGTATGGCAATGAAGATATACGCTATGACGACTGGGAAACGCCGGTTGTAAAGCCTGGCATGGTCAAAGTCAGGATTCGCGCCACGGGCATCTGCGGCAGCGATGTACCACGTGTCCTTCACAATGGTGCACACTTTTACCCTGTGGTGCTGGGCCATGAGTTCAGCGGTGATGTGGTGGACGTGGGCGAAGGTGTTAAAGGCCTTGCCGCAGGCGATACGGTGAGCGGTGCGCCGCTGGTGCCTTGCATGCAATGCGGCGACTGCCAGCAGGGCAATTTTGCGCTGTGCAAGCATTACAGCTTTATCGGCAGCCGCCAGCAGGGCAGCTTTGCCGAGTATGTGGTGATTCCAGCCCAGAACGCGGTGAAATATGACCCATCCATCCCCTACGAGCAGGCGGCCATGTTTGAGCCCTCCACGGTGGCGATTCACGGCCTGTTGCAGGCGGATTACAAGGGCGGCGGCACAGTGGCCATTTTGGGCTGCGGCACCATTGGCATATTCACGCTGCAATGGGCCAAAATCTTTGGGGCAAAGAAAATTGTGGCCTTTGATATCGACGAAGGCCGCCTTATGCTGGCAAGGCGCATGGGGGCGGATGAGGCGTTCAACACGCGTGAGGACGGGTTTATGGCAAAGGCCATGGCGCTGACAAACGGGCAGGGGTACCAAAACGTTTTTGAAACCGCGGGCAATCCCGTTACCATGCGCATGGCTTTTGACCTGGCTGCCAACAAAGCCGGTGTTTGCTTTATCGGTACGCCCCACACGGATTTGACCTTTACGCCCAAGCAATGGGAAAACATGAACCGCAAGGAGTTTCATTTGACTGGCAGTTGGATGAGCTACTCCGCGCCTTTTCCTGGGCGCGAGTGGGAATGGACCGCCCATTATTTTCAAACAGGCGAATTGAAATTTGATCCCGCCTTCATTTACCGCACCTATCCCCTGAGCCGCGTTGCAGAGGCGTTCGCACTATATAAAGACCCATCCCAGGTCCATGGCAAGATCATGCTGACAAACGGCTGAGGAGAACGCCATGATTCTGACCGTAACGCTGAATACAGCTATTGACAAGTTCTATATGCTGGAGCGCTTTGAACCCTATACCGTAATGCGCGTGAGCCGGGTAAACAATACCGCCGGCGGCAAGGGCATGAACGTTGCCCGCATCGCCGCTCTGGGCGGCGAGCAGGTGACGGCCATGGGGTTTGTGGGTGGATACAACGGCCAGCTTTTTGAATCGCTTATCACCCAGCCCAATATCAAAAAGGCGTTTACCCATGTGAAGGCTGAAACCAGGTGTTGTATCAACGGCTGGGATGACAGTGTAAAGCGAAGCACCGAGTATCTGGAGCCCGGAGCGCCGGTCAGTGCGGATGAGGTAGAGCGCTTTGCCCAGGATTTTCAGCGAGAGCTTGCAGGCGCACAGGTGGTCACCATTTCCGGCAGCATGCCTGCCGGTGTGCCCAAGGATTTTTATGCCAGTATGATTGCTTTGTGCCAGGAGGCAGGTGTACCCGTTTTACTGGATACCAGCGGTGAAAGCTTGCGCATTGCAGCCACGGCGGGACCGACGCTGATCAAACCCAATACAGACGAATTGAAGCAGCTTCTGGGCAAGGACATCACATCCAGGGGGGAAGTGGCTGCAGCTGCCAAGGCACTCCACCTGGGCGGAATCCCGCATGTGGTCGTCTCTCTGGGTGCCGACGGCGCGGTGATGGCTTGTAAGGAAGGTGCTTTTCATGGCAAACCGCCGCAAATAGCGCCTATCAATACGGTGGGCTGTGGCGACAGCATGATCGGGGGCTTTGCGGTGGGCTTTGCGCGTGGTTGGAGTGCTGAAGAATCACTTGTGTACGCGGTCGCCGTTTCTGCAGCCAACGCCCTATCCATGGGTACCGGCAACTATGACCCGGACGATTTGAACAGCCTTATGGATAAGATTATCATACAAAAAATTGATAAGTGAAGGAAGGATCATCATGGCAGAATTCATCAATCCCAACCTGGTACCCAAACGCAAACTGGCGACAGGCGAAATGATTCCCTGCATCGGCATGGGCACATTCGGCAGCGACCGTTTCACGCCCGAACAGGTTTCCAGTGCCGTGGGCGGTGCCATCCGCTGCGGATACCGCTTGTTTGACTGTGCCGCCATCTATGGCAATGAAGACCAGATCGGCAAGGTTTTTGCTGAGGCTTTTGAGGAGGGCGTTGTCAAGCGGGAAGAGCTTTTCATTACCTCCAAGGTATGGAACGACATGCACGGCAAGGGCAATGTACTGCTCTCCCTTGCAAAAACGTTGCGTGACCTGCAATTGGACTACATCGATGCCTTCTTTGTGCACTGGCCCTTTCCCAACTATCATGCACCTTTTTGCGATGGTGACAGCCGCAACCCTGACAGCAAGCCGTTTTCTGTAGAAGAATTCATGTCCACCTGGCATCAATTGGAGCGCTTGTATGACATGGGCCTGGCCCGCAACCTAGGCATGAGCAACATGACCATTCCCAAATTGAAGGCCGTGCTGCCCCTGTGCCGCGTAAAGCCCACAGTCATTGAAATGGAACTCCATCCCTGCTTCCAGCAGCCGGAGCTGTATGAATACGCGCTCTCCCAGGGCATCCAGCCCGTGGGCTTCTGCCCCATCGGCAGTCCCACCCGTCCCGACCGGGATACCACGCCTGATGACGTCGCCGATATCCAGGTGCCGGAGCTTGTGGAAATCGCCAAGAAACATAACGTTCACCCTGCCGTGATCTGCTTAAAGTGGGCAGTACAGCGCGGTCAGATTCCCATTCCCTTCTCAGTCCACGAAAGGGAGTATGTTTCCAACCTGAAATGCACCACCGAAGACCTGCTGACGGAGGAAGAAATGGCGGTGCTTGCCTCCATCGACAAGAATTGCCGGCTGATCAAGGGTCAGGTGTTCCTGTGGGAAGGTGCCAACGACTGGCATGACCTGTGGGATGAAGACGGTACGATTACGAAGTGAGGGATGGATATGCTCAAGGGAATACCGCCTGTCATGCCCCCGGAACTGATGATGATTATGATGGAAATGGGGCATGGGGATGAACTGCTGATCTGCGACGGCAATTATCCCAAGTTCGGCTGCCCGGAGCGCTGCGTGCGCATGGATGGCCACGGCATACCGGAAATCCTGGACGCTGTGCTGCGCTTTTTTCCGCTGGATGCGTATGTGGAACATCCCGTGACGTTCATGGCCGTATTGCCAAACGATCCCTACAAGCCGGAGATTTGGCCTGTGTACAGGGAAATCGGAGCGAGATACGAAAAGGATGGCCTCCGGGAGCAAACCATCAACAAATATGACTTTTATGAGCAAGGAAAAAAGTGCTACGCCTGCATAGCTACAGGTGAAGCGGCGCTTTATGCCAATGTGATACTCAAAAAAGGTGTTGTACTGAAGGATAAATAGTAAACGGAAGAGCCGGCTGTCATATCAGGGATCTGTCCAATAAGAAATGCTTGTCTTGAACCGTTGGCTGCTGCATGACCTTTGGCTTGTGCAGCAGCCCTTTTTAAGAAAAGATAGGAGAAAAGTTGTACCATGCAAACTGCAGATATGAAAAAATGGTGGCAAGACAGCAGGTTTGGCATGTTTGTTCACTGGGGCCTATATAGCCTAAATGCCAAAGGCGAATGGGTCATGTATAACGAGCGCATTCCGGTCAAGGAATATGAAAAGCTGGCGGATCATTTTAACCCCGTAGACTTTGATGCGGAAAAATGGGTTGTTCTGGCAAAGAACACAGGAATGAAGTATATCGTTTTTACATCGAAGCATCACGACGGGTTCTCCATGTTCAAAACGAATGTAGATTCCTATAACGTTGTGGATGGCACACCGTTTAAGCGTGATGTAGTCAAGGAGCTTGCAGAAGCTTGTGAAAAGCACGGCATCAAGTTGTGCTTGTACTACAGTCATGTGCGGGAATGGCGTCATCCTCATGCGCAAAGCCTGGAGATGCATGCCCCCAACCGCTACGGCAATTATGGTAACTATTGGGATTATCCGGACGAATGCAAGAAAAATCTTCAAACATACATTGATGAATTTGATAAGCCTCAGTTAAGAGAATTGCTGACCCAGTATGGGCCCATTGGCATCATCTGGTTCGATACTGCTTCATTGATTCGGCCCGATCAGGCGCAGGAGCTGGTTGATCTGGTCAAAAGCATACAGCCGGAATGTCTGGTGAATAGCAGGGTCGGTGATCATTCGAGTTTTGATTATTACAGCCTGGGGGATGATGAGGTACCCGATTTCAATACCGGTGTTGATTTTGAAACGCCGATGACGATCTGCGATCTTTGGGGATATAACACCATGCCCGGCAACAGGTATCGCGACGTAAAAGAAATGATACATCAACTGATTGATATCGTCAGCCTGGGAGGCAACTATCTGCTGAATGTCGGGCCTGACCCAATGGGCGTGATCCCGCCAGAAGCCCAGGATAGGCTTCGCGGCATCGGTAAGTGGATGGCGGTGAATAGTGAGGCGGTGTATGAAACCAAAGCTTCTCCATTCCCCGCAAAGCCTTCCTGGGGTAGGATCACAGCAAAAAAAGACGCACTATATCTCCATATATATGATTGGAAGGATACCATTACATTGAAAGGCGTAAAAAGCAGGGTGAAATCGGTACACCTGCTTCTAGACCCCGACAGAAAGCTTTCATGGATTCAGGAGCCCTGCGGAGCTTTGAACCATGACCGGTTGGTGATATCATTGCAGGGGGAAGTGCCGGATCAAAACGCAAGTGTGGTAAAGGTGCAGTTTGAAAACATTGTGCAGATCGAGACAAACATGATTGAAAATGATTTGGGTTCGATTGAACTGCCAGCCTGCCTGTCTGCGCTTAAAACATACGGCGGCGAGCCAAAAGCGAAAATGAATATCACCGGTGTTGTGCAAAACTGGACTTCTACAGAGGATTGGCTTCAGTGGGAATTCCTGTGCGAGCACCCCGGTTGTTTCGAAGCGGAGGTGACAATCAGCTCCGGTTATCATGGCGTTTGGGATTTTGGACATGAAATCGTGATGGAATGCAATGGATGTGAAAACCGCTTCACCATTGAAGACACAGGTAGACCTACGGATCATTATCAAAAGCGTATATTCAAAGCCGGCAAAATATCCATTGGTTCTGCGGGGAAACAGTCGCTTACCATCAGGGCCATCAAGCTCGCCAGTGAGAACATGCAAGGGTTCACACTATCTCTGGTGAAATTAACGCCGAGCTAACAGTTTTACCACAAAGCCGCTGCCAATGCTTTCGCATTGGCAGCGGCTTTGTTATGGCTCACCGGGCTTTTGCATATCTGCAAGTACGCACTGAAGTATACAGGAAAGTCCATTCAGCCGGCGACTATGGATTTCTGCGGTCATAAGCAGGAACATGTTTTTGCAAAGGCGGAAGCATTTTTCTTGCCTTGGCCACAATGAAAAGCATCAGTGGTATGCCAATGCCCAGTGTAAGGGTGAACCATGGCTCAATGTGCTGCAAAAAAGTATTGAGCTCAAAGATATCCTTGCTGATGTAGGATGAAAACACATATGTCAGGCCCATTACGGCGGTTAGTAATGGAACCTGCCGCTGGAGGCCGAAAATTTCCCGAAGCAGCCTTACTACCATATAGGCAAGCGCTGTACCAGTTCGAATTCAAATGACGTCCACAACAATATGAACAGCGACACGATCACAGTGTTGCTTGCTGCCATTGTCAAGTTTTCCACGGCGGAGTAAAATGGTAACGCGAGCTTGTTGACAATATCAGCGCCGAATGTGCCGATCGTGGTAAGCAGGATAAGCGTACTGGCTGCCGTTAAAAACGCAGCGGTTAATACGAATTTGCCTGCGGGCTTTTTATCAAACCGGATTTGGTCATTCCATACAAAAACAAAGGTGATGGTAACAAATATTGAATGTGGGCTGATGATTGAGGTGAATACCCTTGGGATATCCTGAGAGCTGACAGGTGTTATGTTGCTGAATTCGAAGCCAAAAAGCAAAAGCAAAATGATAAGAATGAACTGCAGCAGGCCGATTCCGCCTATCATTATGTTCATACGCGAAAACGTAGCCAGACCGGAGCGCAGCATCACGGCTGTAACCGTCACGGCGATAATCGTAAAGAACTGAATATTGTCTCGAACAGGTCGCTTACAGTGAGTGGCCGTACGATGTTGTCATCAATGATTTTCTTATTGGCAAGCCCGTCGACATAAGCAAGCGTTAAAACGAGCTTGGCTTGACCGCGTATCCGTATGTTGCTGAAAACCACGTCTGCACTGGAGGAAAACAGGTCTTTCAGAGATTCGGTGCTCATTGGCAACTGCTTTAGCATATCTGTTTCTTGAGGGTGATTATCTATGTTACTTGTATCTGCCATAATTATCTCCGTATTATCTTGATGATGACATTATGTCAAAAACAGATGTGATGTATTCAGTTGGGATATGGGCGGTTTTCGGCGGATGTATGTGCCGGGGTTGGGCCTGCCTTGCTGGCCGAATTGGCGCCAGTGCAAGCGCTATGCATGATTTGTTCATGGCATAGCCCATTACATGAACATGCTTGCTTATAGACCCAGGTGTTTGGGCGGAATTTTTACGGTTGTACATATATGATTGCCGCCACCGGCCCCACGGGTCCTACCGGCCCTACGGGTCCTACCGGCCCCACGGGTCCTACCGGCTCTACGGGCGACACCGGTCCCACGGGCGACACTGGTCCAATTGTGGCAGAAGAAGGCTTTTCTGCATTCCTGGATGCCTTAACCGTTGCTGCAAACACGCAGTTGACTGGATGGAGCGTGGCATCGCCGTATTATGACAGTGCCACCTTTGATGAAGTGACTGGCAACTATACGGTACCTGCTACGGGTGTCTATTCCATTTCGGCTACCATCAATTATTCGACTACGGCCGCGATTACTGTCAACTTGGGTGCTGGCATTGATCCTGCATTCGTTGTCCGGAGGACGGCACCTGTTGTAACCGACCTGATTACTGGCCTGTTCCCAGTTCTCAATGTTGATATCTTGCTGCTGCTGACATTGAGAACCATTCTAGGCAACGGAACCGTAACATTGGCTGGCGAGGTTGAACTGGACGCGGGCGATGTCATCGGTCTCTTTTATGAGGCGGACGGCTTGACGGTTTCACTGGATCTTGGCGGAGATGGCGATCAGGGGATCGTTTGGTCCATTATCCGGCTGGCCTGATAATGATAACTGCAAAACAAGTCATTGTATAATACACGGCCGGGAAAGCATCCACACTGCTTTCCCGGCTTTGTTGCGAGCCGGGTGGCATACGCTTCCGCTACGACATATCATGATACTGGTAACAATGAAAATATACTGCATGGGAGTCTTTCCATGAACCGATACAGGATTTGCGTTTACGCGATTTGCAAGAATGAGGAACAGTTTGTGGACCGCTGGATGGATGCCGTAAGCGAAGCGGATTTGGTGGTGGTTTTGGATACGGGTTCCACCGACGCTACGGCGGATAAGCTGCGTGCGCGGGGAGCGGTGGTGTATGAGGAAACCATATCCCCCTGGCGTTTTGACACAGCAAGGAATACTGCCATGGACCACATCCCGGAGGATTTTGATATCTGCGTTTCCAACGATCTGGATGAAGTTTTTGAGCCGGGATGGCGCAAGAAGCTGGAGGAAACATGGCAGCCCAATCATACCCGTGCCCGATATCTGTTTGTCTGGAGCCACCATCCCGACGGATCCATTGAGAAGCAATACCCTATGGAAAAGATACACCGGCGCAAGGACTTTCGCTGGGTGCATCCCGTTCATGAGATATTGCAGTATAATGGCCTGGATCCTGAAGCCATCGTATGGGTGAGCGGGCTTGTGCTCCATCATTACCCTGATTTGTCAAAGCCCCGGGGGCAATATTTGCCCTTGTTGGAGTTGTCCGCCCAGGAAAATCCGGAGGACGACAGAACGGTCTTCTGGCTGGGCAGGGAGTATATGTACTATGGCATGCATGACAAATGCATTGCGACGCTCAAGCGTCATCTGAATCTTAAATCCGCCCAGTGGGATGTGGAGCGGAGTGCCTCCATGCGCTTCATCTCCAAATGTTATCAGGCCATAGGGGATATGAAGCAGGCACAGGGTTGGCTGTACAAAGCCATCGCCGAGTGCCCGTATATCAGGGAGCCTTACCTTCAAATGGCCCGTCTTGGTTATACCACGGGCGACTGGCCTTTGGTGCTGTTGATGACAGAAAAGGCGCTGGCCATAACGGACAAGGCTGGCGGCTATTTAATGGAGCCGGCATCCTGGGGCTACAGCCTGTATGACCTGGCCGCCATCGCCTACTACCGGCTGGGGCTCTATCAAAAGTCCCATGAGTATGCCGTAAAGGCCGTTCAAATGGAGCCGAATGATCAGCGGCTGAAAAACAACCTTGCGCTGATTGATGAAAAACTAAAATAATGCTGAGGATATGTGTATGGCCGGATACAAGATTTGCGTATATGCGATTTGCAAGAATGAAGAAAAGTTCGTGGACCGGTGGATGGACTCCATGGGCGAAAGCGACCTTGTCGTGGTGACGGATACAGGCTCTACGGATGGGACAGTGGAAAAGCTGCGTGCGCGGGGCGCCCAAGTGTATGTGGATGAGGTGAAACCATGGCGTTTTGATGTGGCGAGAAACCTATCCCTCAAGCATGTACCCGATGATGTGGATGTTTGCGTATGCACCGATCTGGATGAGCTTTTTGAACCGGGTTGGCGGGCGCGTCTTAATGAAGCCTGGCTACCTGGTACAAAGCAGGCAAAATATCTCTACAACTGGAGCTTGAAGGCGGATGGTTCTCCGTATGTACAGATGCATTATTCCAAGGTGCATACTCCCCTGGACTTTGTATGGCGCGACCCTGTTCACGAATGGTTGAGTTACGTGGGTGAGGGGCCCAAGAATACTGTCTTTGTGGAGGGGATGGTATTGAACCATTACCCCGATGCCACAAAATCAAGAGGTTCGTACCTGCCCTTATTGGAACTTGGGGTGGCTGAAAACCCTGACAGCGACCGACTTCGGTATTATTTGGGCAGGGAATATATGTACAAGGGCGACTGGCAAAAGTGCATTGACACTTTGAAGGAGTACTTGAAGCTGCCCAGCGCCACCTGGAACGAGGAATGCTGCGCAGCCATGCGCTGGATCGCCAAAGCCTATCACCAGATCAAAAGCACCAGGGAAGCCTATTCCTGGTATTTTAGGGCTGTAGCGGAAGCGCCTCATTTGCGTGACCCGTATGTGGAATGCGCCAAAATGGCTTACTCCCTTTCGGACTGGCCCATGGCGTTTTTTATGGCAGAGGAGGCCCTGAAGATCAAGGAACGGTCTACGACGTATGTCAATGCGGGCTACTCCTGGGACTATACGCCCAGCGACCTGGCATCTATTGCATCCTACCGGCTGGGCATGTATGAACGGGCATTGAGCCATGCAAAAGCGGCGCTGGAATTAAGTTCTGAGGATGAACGGCTGAAAAGCAATGTGAGGCTGATTCGGGAAAAGCTGGATTCCTTGAATATCAGGTAGCCTGGGGTGAATGGCCGGTCAGAATGTGTGCTACTTGCAATTTTTTTTGTTAGGGCCTTGACAATTAAACCACAGAATGGTAACATCCTTATTGCTGGTAATAACACAGCGCGCCCAGGAAAGTATTTTGTTGAGAGGAGGCACGCACTCAATGACAGTCAGATTTGCAATTGTAAAGGCAAGCGGTAGCGGTTTTGCAAGCGGATTGGCAAACAGAGATCGTGTCTCTGCAGCAAATAATTTCATCATGGGCGCCTAGTGCTAAAAGACGCGGGATGACGAAGCACTTGGTGCCAGAGTCTGACCACGCCATGATTGTCATCGAAATAGCGGGATACCCATGATTTATGGGTATTTGCAAGCTTTTTCACGGCGGGGTTGAGAAAATCCCGCCGTTTTTATGTGCAAAAATACCACCCAGGCTTACCGTATAAGGAGATAAACGCCATGAAAACCCACATTCCCCAGTACATGCTATCCGCCTTTGAGGCTCAGGGCATCGATACCCGCAAGCTGATCTATGCCATTCATACCGATATGGCGCAGGACGGCAGCCATGCGGACACTTATGCTGCCCTGGACAACGATCACCTGTACATTCTTTATGGCCTGGAAAAGGTGGTCAAGGTCACGGGAGCCCGGCGTATCGTGTCAGCTTATGAGCTTCACAGCAAGGATACGTTTTCACTTCGCGACCTAGGAGAACTGAACTGCGAAAGGCTTTTATCCACCGGACGGCTGTTTGGTGAAAAGGATGGGGAATCCAGAATCCTCATGCTGTTTTCCGTCGGGTATCTTTCCTATGTGGAGCGGCTGATCAAGGCTGTAAAAAACATCCGCGAAGGGCTAGATCCGCTGACGGAGATTCTGGTGGATGAGGAATTGTTCTGCGAAAAGTGCGGAACACGTTATCCCGAGCCAGAGCGCAAGCTCTGCCCCAAGTGCATGGACAAAAAGTCCATAACCATGCGGCTGATGGGCTTCTTTAAAAACTATTGGCGTAAGGTGCTTGTTGTTTTCCTGGTGATGCTGGGGAGCACGGCCTTCGCCATCCTAACGCCCTATGTCAGCGCCAAGATGCTCTTTGACGAGGTGCTCACGGAGGGTGGAAAGTATTATGGCATGGTGTTTGGCATTGTGGCCATGATCTTTCTGGTAAGGGCCCTGGGTGTTTTGATGAACATGCTGTACGGCTATTTGCTGGCACACACGATGCCGTGGATCATCTATGACCTGAAGGTTAAGATCTTTGAAGCCATGCAGCGTCTGTCCGTGGGCTTTTATACCTCCAAGCGCACCGGCGCGCTGATGAACCGCGTCAACAAGGATGCCACCAACATCTACTGGTTTTTTGTGGATGGGCTGCCGTACGTGATCATCAATGTGCTGACCTTTTCCGGCGTCATCACGCTCATGTGCCTGCTGAACCTGACCCTGGCTGGCATTTGCCTTGTCGTGATGCCCATTGCGGTGATCATGTTCCGCATCCTGTGGGGCATTTTCCGCCGCTTCCATCACAAGAACTGGGTGTACGGCTCGCAGCTTAACGCCATGGTATCCGATTCTGTCAACGGCCAGCGGGTGATCAAAGCCTTTGCCAGGGAGGATGACGAAACCAACCGGTTTATGGATGTGGGCAGCAAGCAGGCCGGCGTGGACGCAGCGTCGCTGAACGTAGGCTTTACGGCCTTCCCGCTGATCTATCTGTTCATGTTTTTAGGCCAGGTGGCCATTACCATCGTAGGCGGTATGATGGTGATCCGCAATGAAATCACGGTGGGTACGCTGATCTCCTTTGTCGCCTATCTGCAAATGCTGTATGGGCCGCTGGAATTTATGTCCTGGGTATCCAACTGGTGGGCCCGCTGCGTGGACGCCGCCCAGCGCGTATTTGAGATCATCGACGCCAAACCGGATGTGGCCGAACCCGAGAATCCTGTCACCCTTGAAAACTTCTCAGGCCGCATCGATGTGAGCTACGTATGGTTTGAATACGACCCGGCAACCCCGATTTTGAAGGGCATCGACCTGCATGTGGAGGCCGGCAAAATGCTGGGCATCGTTGGCAAGACCGGCGCGGGCAAATCCACCCTGGCCAATCTGATTGCACGGCTTTATGATGTGAATCAGGGCAGCATCAAGATCGATGAGGTGGATGTGCGGGAGTTGTCCTTAAAAATGCTGCGCAGCAGCATCGGAATCGTGTCCCAGGACATTTACCTGTTCATCGGTACCATTGCCGATAACATCCGCTATGCCAATCCCAAAGCCACCATTGACGACGTGATCCGGGCCGCCAAGGCAGCCTCCGCCCACGAATTCATCATGAACCTGCCCGATGGCTATGAAACAAGGGTCGGCGCCGGCGGCCAGGACCTCTCGGGGGGCGAAAAGCAGCGGCTGTCCATCGCCCGAACCATCATCCAAAATCCCAAAATCCTGATCCTGGATGAGGCCACCGCCGCCATGGATACCGAAACCGAGGGAAATATTCAAAAAGCCCTGACCAAGCTGCAAAAGGGCCGCACCACTATTTCCATTGCCCATCGTTTATCCACATTGAGGGAAGCTGACAGCCTGGCTGTGATCAGCGAGGGCAAGGTGATGGAAAGCGGTACACATGCAGAGCTGATTGCCAGGAAGGGCGAATATTACAAGCTGTACAACATTCAAATGGAGGGACTGAAGGTTATCTCCATGGAGGGATAATTATCGAGAAAATGATGAAATCATTTTCTCGAGTCTGCACGATTCACTTGTGGGATTCACACCATCCTGCACGTTGTTTGTCTGGCGCGAATCCCACGGCCAGTGAATCGTGTAAGGAATGCTTGCTACGCAAGCCCCGCCCGCCCGGCATAGCCGGACGATACGATCACAAACGAGGGGTATCCCCTCGTAACTCCCCTCAAGCGTTCGGTGATAAACATGATTGAAAAGTATGGAGGATCAAACATATGCAAACCGTTGTAACAAGCAGCATGCAAAGTCTTTCTGACGCCGTTGATATTGGGTTTTTGGATCTGAATGAAGCGAAATTCGTAAAAACCCCTGGCGGGTTCACCGGCCTTCATTACAAAGGTACGGAATACAAGCGTATCAGCCTCCGGCGTGCGCTTCCCTTGGGCGATCCCAGCAGCTATATCTCCGTGGCCGATCATGAGAACAAGGAAATCGGCATCATTCACAGCCTTTCGGAGCTGGAAGGTATGCAGCTTCAAATTGTGCTGGATGAGCTGGACTGCAGGTATTACTGTCCTGAGGTATTTGAGATCAAGTCCGTCAAGGATAAGCTTGGCTATGTTTACATGGAAATGGTCATCGGCGGCAAGGACGGTAAAACAGACAAGACCTGCGCCGTCAAGGATGTGAACCGGAATATTCGTATGCTGAAGAATGAAAAGCTGATCATATTCGATGTGGACGGCAACCGGTATATCATACCATCTCTGGAGGGGCTCGATAAAAAGAGCCTGAAGCGATTGGAGCCGTATCTGTTCTAAGGATACAAGAGTAATTCGGAACGATGTCATTCTGAGCGCAGCGAAGAATCTTGAGCACTTCTGCATAAAGATGCTTCGGTCGCTAGGCTCCCTCAGCATGACAGCAGCCGCGTTTCTCATTGCTCTGCAAGAACGGGCGGCAGCCTGATGAAGACACCGTCTCTTTCCTCTTTTCGACCGGTTAGGAGTTGATTGTTATGAAAGTCTTTACCTTTCCCTATGACTTGGGGCTGGATATGAAACCGGGCAAAGGCGAGCTCCAGTTTGACGAGCAGGGAAATATTGCTGTCCTGTGGCAGGGCAGCCATACGGACAGCTTTCCCGCGGAAAATGTCAAGGAAGCCGCCGTGATTGCCGGGGTAGGCTGCGGCCTGATGTTTGTCACGATGAATGACGATACTGACAAGGTGCTTTGCCGCTTTTCCATGTCGGGTCTCAAGGAGGCGGGAGAGTTCTGCAAGGTGGTCAACTACTTTGTTCAGACGAAAACCGCCCTGATCCCCGATGAAAAGGAAGTGCACTATTGTAAAAACTGCGGACGGCCCTTGATGGAAGGCTTGAATGTATGCCTGTTCTGCTTTAACAAGCGCGGTCTCCTGAAGCGCACCCTGGGCCTGACAAAGCCGCACGCCAAAAAGATACTGTCTTCCCAGTTATGGATGATGGTATCTTCCATTCTTTTCCTGATGACGCCCCTGTTCAGCCGGCATCTGCTCGATAATTATTTCGAGCCGCACCGGGGCCCATTTGTAGACGTACTGATTCTGGGACTTGGCATGCTTTTGGCCAGGGCGATGGGCGAAGTGATATTTATTCTCAGCGCCAGAGTGTACAACAAGGCCACCATTGGCTTTGCCAACGATCTTCGCACCATGACCTATGACAAGCTTCAAAAGCTGTCCTTGACCTCCCTATCCAAGCGAACACCAGGCGACCTGATCCGCAGGATTATGGAGGATACCACCACCATCAAGGATTTCATGGCCGATGCAGGCCGCTGGGCAGTGGAGCAGAGCATTATGTTTGTGGTGGTCATGACCATACTGCTGCTAACCAACCCGGGGTTGACGCTCCTTGTGTTTTTGCCGGTGCCCATCGTGATGGTGGCGCTGTCCCAGTTCTGGAAGTTTATCCGCAACCGGTATGAGCGTCAATGGCGCAAAAACTCCCAGTGCCAATCCATACTGCACGATATCATCCGCGGTATCCGCACTGTGAAAGCCTTTGGCAATGAAGAAATCGAAATCGCCAAATTCTCCAAGGTAACCCGCGAGCTGGCCCAGGTGCAATCCAACAAAGAAGTGCTGTGGTCGCTGCTGATCCCCGCCATTACCTTTTTTACCGGCATCGGAGAATTCCTGGTGCTGTACTTCGGCGGAAAAGGGATACTGGATGGCACCATGAGCATCGGCGTGCTGAACCAGTTCGTCATGTATATCGGCTTCATCTACGCCCCGCTGCGCTGGCTGGTTTCCTTCCCGCGGTGGCTGGCCGACGCTATGACCTCCATGGTGAAGGTGTTTGAAATTCTGGATGAGGAACCGGATATCGCGGAAAAGGACGGCGTTAAGAATGTTCCCATCTCCGGCAATGTATCCTTTGATGGCGTAACCTTCGGCTACAAATCCTACGAACCGGTATTGAAGGATGTAAGCCTGACCATCAATCCCGGTGAAATGGTGGGCATTGTGGGCCGTTCCGGTACGGGCAAATCTACGCTCATCAACATGCTCATGCGCCTGTATGATCCCAATACCGGTAAAATCTCCATCAACGGTTCGGATTTGAGGGATATGTCACCCAGGCATCTGCACGAAAACATCGGCGTTGTGTTCCAGGACTCCTTCCTGTTCGCAGGCACGATCTATGACAATGTGGCCTACGGCAAGCCCGGCGCGACGCCGGAGGAGGTCATCGCTGCCTGCAAGGCCGCCAATGCCCACGACTTTATCATGCAGACCGCCGATGGTTACAATACCCTGCTTGGCGAAGGCGGTCATACCATCTCTGGCGGCGAGCGGCAACGGCTGTCTATTGCCAGGGCCATCATCAAAAATCCGGATGTGCTGATTCTGGACGAAGCTACCAGTTCCCTGGACGTGGAAACGGAAGCCGCTATTCAGCAGAGCCTGACCAACCTCACCAAAGGCCGGACCACAGTGGCCATTGCCCACAGGCTTTCCACCCTGCGCAGCGCTGACCGCCTGATTGTGCTGGACAAAGGCAAGGTGGCCGAAGCGGGCACCCACGTGGAACTGCTCAAGAAAAGGGGAATCTATTACAAGCTGGTCATGGCCCAGCGGCAGACCAGCAAGCTGAACAAAGACGAACAGGCGTCAACCATCGGTGTTGCCGGGTAATAAACGCATAGAAAACAGCCGCGCGGAAGAAATGAACCGTGCGGCCGTTTTTTTCAAAATTTTGCCTGGAACCTATCCAAATGATGCTGTGATCCGTCTATTAAGTGCAGGCTTACTACGTCAATGAACTATGCTGCTAATGATTCCATTGATAAGGTATTGCAGCGGCTTGTTTCGCGTGGGCCGGTATCGCAGCAGTGATATCTAAATCGTTTTTGATAGAATGAGAGCAAATCTGCCCGAGACGAATATTGATTCACCGGCAATTCCATCCGGACTGTACCGGCATTTCATTTTCGGCAGTCTTTCGACCAGATATTCCCTGATTGCATTAGGGAAAATAGGTTAATCAAATTTTGAATGGTTGTTCCCCTTGTTTTTCCGCTGCTTTCGCTGTATGATATGTATAGTTGGAAGCATAGATTATGCCTCTATGCGAAAACGTTTTCGAATCTTAAGAAGCGGAGGCGCTGGCATGACGTACGGTTTTTTCGATGATGCCCGGAAGGAATATGTAATCACCCGCCCGGACACGCCTTACCCCTGGATCAACTATCTGGGGAGCGAGGACTTCTTCTCCCTTCTTTCCAACACCGGAGGCGGTTACAGCTTTTATAAGGATGCCCGGCTTTTGCGCCTGACCCGCTACCGTTACAATAATGTACCCACCGACGTGGGCGGTCATTATTACTATATCAAGGATGGGGAAACTGTATGGAACCCCGGCTGGATGCCGGTAAAAACCGACCTAGACCGGTATGAGTGCCGCCATGGATTGGGATACAGCGTATTTACCGCGGAGAAAAACGGCCTTCATGCAAAGCAGACAGTGCTGGTTCCCAGGGGCCGCACCGCCGAGGTGGCGCAAATCGTACTCACCAACGCCTCCAAAGAAGAGAAACATGTCAGCCTGTACAGCTTTGTGGAGTTCTGTTTGTGGAACGCCATGGACGATAGTACCAACTTCCAGCGTAATTTCTCCACTGGCGAGGTGGAAGTGCATGGCAGCGCTCTATACCACAAAACGGAGTATAGGGAGCGGCGCAACCATTACGCTGTGTATGCCGTGAATACCACAATTGACGGTTTTGATACCGACAGGGAATCTTTTGTGGGCCTGTATAACGGCCTGCATGCGCCACAGGCTGTTTTGATGGATCAGCCGAGAAACAGCGTCGCCAGCGGCTGGGCGCCCATCGGTTCCCACTGCCTGCGCCGCGTGCTGAAACCTGGAGATTCCATTTCCCTTGTATTTGTGCTGGGGTACTGCGAGAACCCTGACGATGACAAGTTTGAAGCGCCGGGCGTCATCAACAAGGCCCCCGCCCAAAAGCTTCTGGAGGCTTTTCAAACCGATGCACAGTTCGAGGCGGCCCTTCAGGAATTAAAGGCCTATTGGGCAGATTTGCTTTCCAGCTACCAGGTGCAAAGTGAAAACGATAAGCTGGACCGCATGGTGAACATATGGAACCAGTACCAGTGTATGGTCACCTTCAACATGTCCCGCTCTGCATCCTACTTCGAGTCGGGCATCGGCCGTGGCATGGGCTTTAGGGATTCCACCCAGGACCTGCTGGGTTTTGTCCATTTGGTTCCCGCCCGGGCCAGGGAGCGCATACTGGACATTGCGGCCACCCAGTTTGAGGATGGCAGCGCTTATCACCAGTACCAGCCCCTGACCAAGCGGGGCAACATGGATGTAGGCAGTGGCTTCAACGACGATCCGTTGTGGCTGATTTTCGGTGTGGCGGCTTACATCAAGGAGACGGGGGACTATTCCATACTTTCGGAATCCGTACCTTTTGACAGCAATGCAGAGAAGGCTCAGCCTCTGATGGAGCATCTGCGCCGCTCCTTCCGCTTTACCAGCACGCACCTGGGCCCCCACGGTTTGCCGCTCATTGGCCGCGCAGACTGGAACGATTGCATGAACCTGAACTGCTTTTCCAAAACGCCGGGAGAAAGCTTTCAAACGGTACAGAACTATGACAGCGGCGTAGCGGAGTCGGTGTTCATCGCCGGGATGTTTGTGGCGGTGGCGGATGATTATGCGGCGCTGTGCCAGCGCTTCGGCTGGGCGGAGGAAGCAGCTTTCGTCACAGCGGAAAAGGCGAAAATGGAAAAGGCCGTTCTTGTGCACGGTTGGGATGGCAGCTGGTTCCTGCGGGCTTACGATGCCTATGGCAACAAAGTGGGCAGCGCAGCATGCCAGGAGGGGCAAATCTTTATCGAGCCTCAGGGCTTCTGCGTGATGGGCGGCATTGGCGTGAAAGAAGGGCTGGCCCAAACGGCACTGGATTCCGTTCGGGAACGTCTGATGAGCCGCCATGGCATTGCGCTTCATACGCCGCCCTACACGGCATATCATCTGGAGTTGGGGGAAATCAGCTCCTATCCGCCGGGATACAAAGAAAACGGCGGCATCTTCTGCCACAACAATCCCTGGATTACCATCGCGGAAACAATGCTGGGCCATGGCGACCGGGCGTTTGAAACCTACCGCCTTACCTGCCCCTCCTATACCGAGGATCAGACGCTGCACCGCACAGAGCCGTATGTCTATTCCCAGATGATCGCCGGCCCCTATGCCCCCCGCTTCGGGGAGGCGAAGAACAGCTGGCTTACGGGTACCGCGGCCTGGAGCTTTTACTCTGTCTCCCAGGCGATTCTGGGGATCAAGCCCGATTTCGACGGGCTGAAGATTGATCCCTGCCTGCCTGAAGAACTGACAGAGCTTACGCTCACACGACGCTGGCGGGGGAATACCTACGTCATCCGGGTGGAAAACAGGAGCGGGGGAGAGAAGAGCGCTGTGCATCTTACCGCCGATGGGATGGACTTGCGTGAGAATGTTCTTCCGGCAACAGGAGAAACGGGAAAAACGTTCCATGTGACGGCAGTTGTGGAATAAACAATTCTACAATATTACCAGTTATTTTTTCATTTATAGCGAAGCGGGGAGTGTTCTTTTGAAACAGAACACTCTCCGCCTGTTTTTTGCAGGGGTTGTTGCTTTTTAAGTGACAATCCACTGTTCGTGTGGTATCATACGCTAAGGCCACAACAAGGAGGATTTTTCATGGCGGATACGCCGCTGCTCACAGCATGCATCGTTACCTATAATAGCGAAAAGCATATTGAAGACGTGCTTTCTGCGCTTTGTCAAAGCACCATCGCGAAGCGTATGGAAATCGTGGTGGTGGACAACGCTTCTGTTGACCGCACACCGGGCATAGTGGCGGAAAGCTTCCCCAATGTCCGCCTGATCAGTCTGCCGAAAAACATAGGCTTTGGCCGGGGGCATAACCAGGCGCTGCCCTATTTGAACGCGCCTTATCATTTGATTGTGAACCCGGACATTACTTTTGAGCCGGATGTGCTGGAGCGGATGATTGCTTTTATGGACAGCCGGCCGGATGTGGCGCTTTTAACACCCAAGGTATTGAATCCCGACGGCAGTGAGCAGTTTTTGCCCAAGGAGCTGCCGTCTATCCATTTCCTGTTGGGTGGCTATCTGGAGCGGTTGGGGCGGCCTTTTACCACCTGGCGAAGCCAATTCACCTGGCGTGACAAGGTTGTTGCGGAGCCAAAAGAGCTTTCCTTTGCTACAGGCTGCTTTATGCTGACCCGTACCGAAGCTTTCAGGGCGGTAGGCGGTTTTGATACCCGTTACTTTTTATATATGGAAGATGCGGATCTTACCGGTGAATTAAAGGCCAGGGGTATGGCATTATATCATCCCGGCTTTTCCGTGACCCATGTCTGGGCCAGGGAAAGCGCTCGTCAACTTAAAAGCACGTGGCTGCACATAAAATCCATGTTCCAGTACTTTTGCAAATGGGGCTGGAAGCTATGAGACCGCACGCTGTGTTTTTTACAAAGGACAGAAATAGATGAAAGAAATAAAAAAGAAAAACATTGCCATATTCCTGTCCATATTTGGCTATGCCATCTTTGGGTTCAGTTTTCTTTTTTCCAAACAAGCGCTTTCCATCTCAACGCCTTTTGTACTGCTGGCAGTGCGGTTTACGGTGGCATTTTTGCTGTTGAATTGCCTGCTGCTGTTTAAAATACGCAAACTGCAATTGAAGGGGAAAAAGCTTGGTTTGCTGTTGCTGCTTGGCGTGATACAGCCAACAGTGTATTTTGTCTGCGAAAACTACGGGGTCAAGCTTTCCGCCACATCGTTTGTTGGGACGATGCTGGCCTTGATCCCAGTTGCAAGCATCATTGTGGCACGCATCCTTTTAAAGGAAAGAATAAGCACCTTTCAGGCTTTTTGCTCCATAGCTTCGGTTGCCGGTGTTTTTTTGACGACGATGCACCAAGGCACGGGCAGCTTCAGTTGGCTGGGCTTCCTTCTGCTTCTTGTGTCTGTGTGTGCCGGAGCGATGTTCAATGTGCTGAGCAGAAGAATATCGATTCAGTTTTCGGTTTTTGATAGGACTTACGTGATGTTCGCACTGGGCAGTACGGTTTTTACATGCATCGCGCTCATACAAAGCGCGGGGAACATGCGGGAGATGATTATCACGCCGCTTTGTGACGAGAAGTTCTGGGTTTCCATCCTCTATCTGGCGGGATTATCCTCTGTTGGGGCATTCCTGATGCTGAATTATGCCGTGACCCATTTGGATATTGCAAGAGCCTCCATATTTGGAAACGTCACAACAGTGATTACCATTCTTGCCGGAGTGCTGATATTGCAAGAAAGCTTTGGCGTAACCCAAATCATAGGGTCGGTGATCATTATATTGGCGGCATACGGGGTAAATGCAAAACGCAAGGGTGATTTGACACACCAAATGGTGCGTGAAAATCAGGCGGTTGCAGACCAAACTTGAAGAAGGATTTATGGGGCGAACTAATAATATAAAAGAACACCCAAGGGAGAATCCCTTGGGCGGGGTGCAGGGCTCCGTAGCCGAAGCGCCGCCAGTAGCGGATGAAGCGAGGCGGAGGAGGCTGACGAAACGGGTTCCGAAGCCCGGCTGCCCCCAGTGGGGGCGATAACCGGGCGGAGGAAGCGAGGGAAACGAGCAGCGCGAGCGGTAGCGATGTGATGCGACGATTGAGCTGCCGGGGTTGCGAACGGCAGAGAGCAGTGCGACGATTGAGTCAGATGGAAGGATCCCCTGCACGTTTTTTTATTGATCCATTCTCACCATTTTGTAGTATGTCCTGGCCGTGGCTGTGTACACCATGCCGTACAACAGGGCGAACACCCCGGCAGTAAAAAAGATACTGATGGTGATAAGCAATATATCACCCAGACCGAACATGGAGAGCAGTTCGGTCATCATGTGCAATGCACCCCAGGTATGCAGTATGGCGGCGACGATGGGCAGGATGAATACCGACAGAATTTGCTTTCGCACGGTCGCCCGTACCTCATCCCGGCTCATACCCACCTGCTGAAGGATGATGAACCGGTCATGGTCCATGTATCCTTCCGAAACCTGCTTGAAATAGATGATGAGGGTGGTGGCCATCAGGAACAATAGGCCCAGGAACACACCCAGGAACAGGAAGCCGCCATACATGGCGTACCATTCCCGGCGCATCGTATCAACACTGGAAATATGAAAGCTTATCTTTTGAGCGTTTATGGTATCCCGCACATCCTTGGAATACTTCAAAAGTGATTCATCGTCTCCATTGCTGTTCCACCAGAAGCCCTGCTGGAAAAGGGTTTCCGAATCTGAGCCTACTAAGCTTTTGCAGATGGATACGGCAGTCTCCCTATCCTTGACGATCAGGTACATGGGTGGTTCCGCACCTTTGTTGTCCTTTTGGGAAATGGGGAATTGATGAAGATTCTCCTTGATGCTGATTACTGTGCTGCCGGCGGTCAGACTGCCTGATGCCGGGCCGTTCCTGGATTCAAACAAAAGCGCTTCATTTTCCGCAAGCGTATGGGTACTGCCGGTCATACGGTTGTACTCATTCAATGGGAGCAGGAAAAGCATCCACACGTTTTCGTACTCTTTGGTAGTGATTGTACTCCTCCTTTCTGCCTTACCCAAAATATTTCCTTCCCGGTACACGGAAGTGTCAAGAAAAACGGCCTGATAAAGGTCGGTGATTGTAACATTGTGCTCCCGTGCTTTTTCCCGTAACAATTCTTCCGTCTGGGCAGGATCAAGCTCGTTTTCCTGGTAACTTAAAACATGGTCCGTGGGGAACTTGTCCCTGAGCATGCTTTCCTGTCCCACATACAGCGCAGCCGTGGTACCGATGGTGATGATGGCCATGGTGCTTAAGATACAGATGCCGGCCAGGCCCGCGGCGTTTTGTTTCATGCGGTAGATCATGCCAGAAACAGAGATGAAGTTGCGGGACTTGTAGTAGTAACCTTTGTTTCGCCGCAGCATCTTCAAAAAAGCAATGCTTCCGGCTGTGAACAGGGCATAGGTTCCTATGATGACCAGAATGACCGCTATAAAGAAGATGGACAGCGCATCCAGGGGATTTCCTACGGTAATGGCCAGCCAATAGCCAATCCCCATGGCAGCAATGCCGATCAGGGCCAGCAGCCAGCGGGTCTTCGGCTCCCTTTCGCCCTTTTGCTGCCCCTTTAAAAGGTTGATGGGGCTGGAAAGGTGTACCTGCAGGCGATTGTACAAAAGCAGGCAGAAGAAAACGGCACAAAACAGTCCGGCGGTTAAAAGCAGGGGGAGCTGATTCACCTGAAAGACGATGGGGGTGGATATGCGCATCAGCGCCTGAATCAAAAGAAACATAAGCTTGCTAAGCGCAATCCCAAGACCGATGCCGGCAATGAGACTGACAATCAGCAGCGCCGTCATTTCGTGGAACAGGATGCGTGCGATGTGCTTTTTCTCCAAGCCCAGTATGGCGTACAGACCAAGTTCCTTTTTGCGCCTTTTGATAAGAAAACTGTTTGCGTAAAACAGGAAGATCAGCGCGAAGATGGCCACCACAATGGCACCAAGAACCATCAAGACTTGCATGGGTGAAGCGCCGGGCATCTTCCTGATGCCGTCGTTCAGGGCAAGCATGGAAAAGGTGTAGAATACAAATACGGTACAGACGGTGCTCAAAAAAAAGGAAAAATAGGTCTGCCGGTTCTTCAGCAGGTTCGAAAGGGCGAGACGCAGGTACAGAAACCGCTTAAGCACCTAATTCACCCCCGGCGGAAAGAACGGTGAGGGCATTGATGATCTTTTGGTAGAATGCATCCTGGTTGATATCGCCCCGGTACATTTGGTGGTAGACACGCCCGTCACGTATGAACATGACCCGGCCGGCATAGCTTGCGGCCTGTGCACTGTGGGTGACCATCAATATGGTCTGACCCCGTCCATGAATGGAGGAGAAGGTTTTCAGCAGGCTTTGGGAAGCCTTGGAATCCAGTGCGCCGGTGGGTTCGTCAGCCAACACCAGCTTGGGTGAGGTGATCAGTGCCCGCGCCACGGCAGTGCGCTGTTTCTGGCCCCCGGAAATTTCGTAGGGGAATTTGGGCAGGATGTCAGCGATGTGCAGAATATCCGCCACGGCGATAAGCTTGGGCTCCATATCCTTGTAGCTTTTTCCCGCCAATACCAGGGGAAGAAGGATGTTGTCGCGTATGGAGAAAGTGTCCAGCAGGTTGAAATCCTGGAACACAAAGCCCAGGTTGTCCCGGCGGAAGGCGGATACTTCCTTGTCGCTAATCTGGGCCAGATCTTTCCCATCCAGTAGAACCTGTCCTTCGGTAGGCTTGTCCAGCGCGGCCAGGATGTTTAGGAGCGTCGTCTTGCCGGAGCCGGATTCACCCATGATGGCCACAAACTCGCCCGGCTCCACGCTGAAGCAGGCATCGGTAAGGGCTTCGACCTTTTGTCCGCCAAGTAGCGTGGTGTATACTTTTTTCACATGGATCACGTCAAGCAGGGGCATTTTTTGTATTCCTCCCGGTCATGATTGCGCTTTTGCGCATGTTTATTGTAGCGCAGGATGGAGAATCCTGCCTTGAGAAAGCCTTACATACCGGGAGGCCAAACTTACATTTTTGAAAGATTGGGCATTTTCTTTGTGGAGATAGGTTTAAAAATCTTTATAAGGGTTTTCAGAAACGTCAATGGATACTTCCGTTCCTTTGCCAACCTCGGAATGAATTGACAAGCGATGGCCAAGCTTTTTTGCCACTTCCCTTGCCAGGTACAGCCCGATGCCTGTAGCCCGCTGGTCGGCACGACCGTTATGGCCTGTATAGCCCCGATCAAATACGCGGGGCAGGTCTTCCTTGGGGATGCCTGCGCCGCTGTCGGCAATCGCAAGCATATGCCCTTGCTGCACATAAATGCGTACAGATCCTTGCCGGGTATACTTTACCGCGTTGGATAATATCTGCTCCAGCAAGACCTGGAACCACTTTTCATCCGTCAATACTTGCAGCGCAAATGGCTCCAACTCAAGGGTGATTTTGTTGTGTATGAACATAAGCGCATATTTCTTGACTGCTTTTTTCACAAGGCTATACAGGTCATGTTCACGCAATTCGAAATCGTCGGTCAGGCTTTCCAGCCGCAGGTAGTGCAGTGCCATTTCCGCATAGCGCTCCGTTTTGAAAAGTTCCTCCTCCATTTGGCCGTTATAAGGCACGTCACTGCTTTGCATAAGCAGGCGCATGGCAGCAAGGGGCGTCTTGATCTGATGCATCCACAGGGTGTAATAATCCTCCCGCTCTTTCATCCGGCGGGTCTGGTCGTTTTTTTCCTGAAGCCGAAGCTGTGCCTGATTCGCCAATAAGGATTGATACATCCTTTCCTGCCTGCTTTCGGGGGATGGCAAGCCCTCCGGCAGCGCTTCTATACGAGAAAATCCCGCTTCAATCAGCCTGTGTTTCCTGTAGAACCTTAACCAGGATACGATGCCGCTTAGCAAAAGAGCAATACCCGAAAGCTGCAAAGCATACCACAGCGGTTCCATGTCAAGATGTGAAAGAGAGCCGATCAAAAGAAAAAGACCGGCCACCAGCAGGCATAGCAAAAAAGCACCTGCCTTCTCCCGGAGAAAGGAAAAAAAGAGGCTAACTCCGGCCGCTCTTTTCATGGCTGCGCCTCCAGAAGATACCCCATGCCTTTCTTGGTGACGATAAAGTTATCGAGCCCCGCGTCCTCCAACTTCTTGCGCAGCCGGGTCACGTTGACGGTAAGGGTGTTGTCGTCGATGAATACGTCG
>JAEZLW010000185.1 GCA_023415145.1 Bacillota bacterium
CGATCGGAAAGCCCTTTGGTCGCGCCTGCAGGCGCGAAGCCTTAACAATAGATGCAAATCAACATGGAAATTGCAGATCATATCCTTTTCTAGCAAAGGAAGTGTGGACATGATATACTAAGAAAAACATTCCTAGGAGGTTCCATGGCATCCCCCACGCTGATTCTTGACCGCGTATCCTACGCCTTCACGAAGGGAAAATGGGCGGTGCGGGAAATCACCGCCGCTTTTGAGCCGGGAAAGCTCACCGTTTTGATCGGACCCAACGGTTCCGGAAAGACAACGCTTTTGCGCCTGGCCGCCGGGCTTTTGCCCGCCCAAACGGGAAAGGTGATGCTGGATAAGCGCGAGGTTGCCCGCATTCCAAGAAAGGAGCGGGCCCAAAGCATCGCGCTTCTGCCCCAAAGGGAGGAATCACTTCCGGACATGACAGCGCTGGATATGGTTCTTTTGGGCCGCACGCCCCACCTTTCCTTATTGGCTCAGGACAGGCCGCAGGACAGGGATTTTGCCATGGCCGCCATGGAAAGGACAGGCGTCCACCACCTGTACGGCCGGCCGCTTGCCACACTGTCCGGCGGCGAATTGCAGCGGGTGGCCATCGCCCGGGCATTGTGCCAGGATACCCCCGTACTTTTGTTGGACGAGCCTGTGGCCAGCCTGGACATCGGACATCAAGCCTCTGTGATGGCGCTTTTGTCTCACCTGACCCATGAGCAAAACCTGTGCGTGGCCTGCGTGCTGCACGATTTGAACCTGGCCGCCCATTTTGCAGACCATGTGGTTTTGCTGTCATCTGGCGAACTGCTCATGGCAGGCGAGCCGGAAGCGGTGCTCACGGAGAAACTGCTGCAAAGCGCCTACGGCGTGCGGGTGCGAAGGCTTTCAAGCGGGGGGCAATTCGCCCTTACGCCCGATTTCAGTGAAGCGCAATAAATCTATTGCTTTTTCCATAAAAATGGTGTATCATTTGTTCTGTACCAAATTAAGGGGGTGCTTCTTTTATGAAGTCCGTCAACATCCGTCTCAGCCTGGCTGAAAATGTGAAGACGTTCGTGAACGTCGTCAACCGTTACCCCTACGACATGGACCTGCGCGCAGGCCGCCATGTGGTGGATGCAAAATCCATCCTGGGCATCTTCAGTCTGGATCTGAGCAAACCCATCGCCCTGGAAGTGTATGCCGACGACTGCGATGATTTGATGGCCGACATCAAGCCCTTCGTAGCCTGACAGGGTGCTGGCAGCCTGCAGCGGCAGGCGTTGCATAATGTCTCATTTCCCCTCAGCCTTCTGGTTTGAGGGGTTTTTTCCTGTAGATTTTTCAATCAAAAGGAGGGTGGCGCCGGTATGATCAGCCGCAAAACCCCCGACCTTGAAAACAAGCTGCTGATTCTGTACGCTGTTGACCAGCTGGGGCCTTTGACCAGCTTGCAGCTCTTGCAATTCCTTGCGGAACACAGCTTGATGGACTATATCACCATGCAATTGATCCTGGGGGATATGATGGCTGCCGGCCACTTAAGCAGCACGCCCCATGCCTTGGGTACGCTGTATACGCTCTCACAGGTGGGACGGGAATCCCTCCATCTGTTTTTGCGCCGCCTTCCCCACAGCACAAAATCCCTGGTGAGAAATATGGCGGCGGAGTGGAAATTGAGATTTGCGCGGGAGACTCAAATGTTGGCTGATTTTCACCGCCGCGAAGACGGGATGTATGATCTTCGGCTGCGCCTGATGGAAAAGGATTCGCCGCTTTTGGACATGACACTTGCCCTTCCCACAAGAGACTTGGCCGATCAGCTTTCCCGCCGCTGGCCTTTGGCCGCACCGTCTTTTTACGGGTATCTGATGAAGGAACTGGGTGATGCCTTTACAACAGAAGCCGCCTGTCCAAGCGAACCGCCTCATGATGCATTTATTGAAACTGAAATAAAGCAGGGATGTATGCTTCACCTGAAGCGCAGCGACTCCTCCGCTCCGCCCATTACCTTGGCATTGGCCCTGCCAACCAGGTCCATGGCACTTTTCTTTGCCTGGAGCTGGTCCGCAATGGCGGATGATATTTGCTCCTTTTTGATGAACCGGCTGTCGGAAGAATGACACACAAAAACGCAACGCCCCGGAGCGCCAACCGCTCCGGGGCGTTGCTTGTTACCCTGTGAGATTAGTGGGAACCGGCGTACCAGTCCACAACCTCTTGCACCATATCGGCAAGGCCATTGGCGTTGAGTTCATCGATGTAGCCGGTCCAGCCATCCTGAAGGTTCCTGTCGCCCTTGATGAATTCGATCATCATCTGGTCCTTCAGGTGGGTGATGTTGGTCTGGTATTCAGCCATCTTCGGAAGCGAGTACTGCATCAGGTTAATGATGCCATGCTCGGCATACCCCAAGGAATAGGCCCATTGCTGCTGTTTGGTGGTCAGCGGGAAGGGAAGGTTGGGGCCCCATTGTGTCGGGCCGTACTGGTCAACGGCAGCATCCATGGGATACTTCGCATAGAATTCATCCGAAAGCGTAAAGACAAAATTCTCTTCGTCCAGTACGGTGTAATAGTCGCCGTAGACAAAATCCATGTATTCCTTCTGGGAAGGATTGTGCAGATACTGCTGGTTCATGAAATCCATGATCTCCAGAATCCGCTGGAACTTGCCGGGATCCTCGGTAGCGCCGGGGCCAAAGCAGTAGAAGTTCATGAGCATGTTCCAGGCTTTTACACCGCTCTTGCCTTCGGGGCCGGTGACAGGATCGCCAAAGGTGATGTTCGCTTCGGGATCAACCGCCTTCATTTCCTTGATAATGGCGCCCTCTTCCGTTTCAGGCATTCCTTCATAGGAACCAAGCTCCTCCCAATGGTAAAAGTTTGCGCGGCAGGTCATGCCGATGCGGCCATTGATGAAGGAATGGGAAATCGCCCAGTAGCCGCCTGTGTTTTCGCCTGTGATGAACTCGGGGTCCAGCACGCCGTCCTTGTACCATTTCTGGGCATAGGCCAGTGCCTGCTTGTATTCTTCGGTCTGGGCTGCCCAGACCACATTGCCTTCATCGTCAAGCTGGAAGTAACTGTGGTCGGTGCGGCCGTCGGGAGCGCCGGGGTTGACGCCGAATGCGCCAAACAGCACGCGCAAACCATCGGAGGACAGGCCGTAGGTATCATCCTTGCCATTGCCGTCGGGATCTTCCTTGGCAAAGCGGTATAGCAGTGATTCGAGCTCCTCCAGGGTTTTGGGCAGTTCGGTCACGCCCAGCTTATCCAGCCATTTTTGGTTGTATACAATGGGGAGGTGGAAGGCATTGGTGGCATTGATGGAGGGAATGCCGTAGCTTTGTCCATCGGCAACGCCCATGTTCCAGTATTCGCCGTTGCTGAAGTCGGAAATGCGTTGATACGTCAGGGGGGCATAGGTCTTCACCATTTCCATATCAAAAGGGGTGATGACGCCCTGATCAATGTAGGTCAAAAACCGGGAAGGATCCTTCAGGCGGATGACGTCGGGCGTGTTCCCGGCGGCAATGTAGGAAGTGTTCAATACTTCCATGAAATTGGCGTCTTCAATGTTCAGCATCTGAATGTCGACATTAAACTTCTCTTCGACTTTTTTAACGATCACGGCATCCTCGGCAAAGGGGTACTTGAGGTACGTTGTCCACGTAATGGTGTAAGGGGTCTCGTACTTGCCGGCTTCAGCCACTGCCATAGCGGGCAGGCACGCGGCGATCATCGCCGCAGCCAGCAGCCATACCAAGGTTTTACGCATATTGTTCTCTCCTCCTTGTTTCTATTCTCAAAGGGCTCAGCCCTTCAAAGAACCGATCATGATCCCCTTGACGAAATACTTCTGTATAAAGGGATACGTAATCAATATCGGAATCGTCGTAACAATCACCATGGCTGCCTTGATGGTTTCGTTGGCCAGCAGGTTCTTCTGGTCCTCCGTTTCGCCCGCAAGCGAAACAAGCTGGGACGAGCCCTCCAGCACCACCCTGCGCAGCGTAACCTGCAGAATTTGCTTTTCCGGCGTGCGGATGTAAATCATGCCGTCAAACCAGGCGTTCCAGTGGCCGACCGCCGTCCACAAGCCTACGGTAGCTATGATGGGCAGGGACAATGGCACAATGATCTTGTAGAGAATCAGAATATCGTTCGCTCCATCGATCCTGGCTGATTCCTCCAGTGAATCCGGCAGTGACTGGATGAAGTTGCGCATGATGACAATGTTGTAAGCGCTGATGCAGCCGGGCAAAACCAGTGCCCAAACCTTATCCACCAAGCCCAGTGCCTGAATGTTCAAGTATTCCGGGATCAGGCCGCCGCCGAAAAACATGGTAAACACCAACAGCCCGGTCCAGAACCCCCTGTTCGGGAAGTTCTTCTTTGACAGCACATAGGCAAAATTGAAGCCCAGGATCAATGCGATGATGGTGCCCAACACCGTGCGGGAAATGGACCAGAAAAAGCCATAAAAGATATAGACTGATTTGAAGACCTGTTGATACGCCTGCAGCGTCACTGCCCCCGGCCAGAAATATACCCTGGATAACGCCACTTCCCCCGGATTGGCCAGGGACAGGGCAAAGAGGTACCAGAAGGGATATGCCATGGAAAACACAAGCATCCCCAGGAAAAGATAATTGATTGCGTCAAAAATGCGCTCTCCATCACTCTTTTTGATCCGCACTGCACTGCCTCCTTACCAAATGCCGGTGTTATTGATCTTCTTGGCAACGGCGTTGGTGATGATCACCAGTCCGAAGGCAATCACATTTTTAAACAGGCCCACAGCAGTGGACTGTGCATATTTCAGCGATTTCAAGCCCAGCTCGTATGTGTACACCCCCAGTACATTGGACACCTTGTATACCGCGGCATTCATCATGTTGTATACCTGATCGAAATTATCATTCAATATGCTGCCGGAGTTGAGAATCAGCATGATGGTAATCGTGGGTATGATGGAAGGAAGCGTAATGTAGTACACCCGCTGAAAACGTGTAGCACCGTCGATGATGGCTGCCTCATACATTTCCTGATCCACTGCGGAAAGGGCCGCCAGATAGATGATGGATCCCCACCCGACACTTTTCCAGATATTGGTGAACACAAGCACCCACCGGAAGGTGGAAGCTTCGCCCATGAAATAATAGGGTTTTCCGCCCAGAGCACTGGTCAAGGCGGCAATGGGGCCGTTGGAGGGTGATAGAAGCTGTATAAACAACCCGGAAAGGGTTACCCAGGAGATAAAGTGCGGAAGATAGGAAAGGGTCTGTACAATCTTTTTGTATTTGACAAGGGCAACCTCATTGAGCAACAGCGCCAGCAGGATGGGCATGGGAAAGCCAATGACCAGGTTCATAACCCCAAGCATCAGCGTATTCAAAAAGGAGTTCATGAACTGGGGCAAGGCAAAAACCTGCCTGTAGATATCAAAGCCCACCCACTCGCTGCCCCATATCCCCTTGGTAATCTTAAAATTTCGAAAAGCTATCTGCAAACCATATAAGGGTACATATTTGAAAATGATCAGCGCAGCCAAAGAAGGCAGCAGCAGCAGTACCAGATACCGCGCATTCCAATACCGCCGAAGCAGCGTCATACGCTGATACGGTCTGATTTGCGTGCGGTTTGCAGATACCATTTTGCATCACCTCCGAAACATAGGCCATCAGATCACAAGTGCCCCAACGGCTGCGTCCTGATGCTGATCACCCGGTCCACAGGCGTATAAGCGGTAAAATAGACCGTTGCATGCTTCCCGCTTAAGGGATAGGCACCGCCCATGCGGTTTGTTACGTCGTGAGCCCCGAATGCGGGGCCGACGGTAATCACCTCCTGCCGGTGCGACATGGCTTCCACCGTTCCGTTCAGCACGTTGACATACAGCCCTCCGTGGCCCTTTGTGACAAAGTGTTCCGTGCGCAGCCTGCAATCGGGCAAAAAGGAGAACTCCATGCGAAGAGGCACCCGATCAAGGCCGGAGGTTTTCAGATGAAGATCGACGCCGCCGGGCTTTACGGTGACTTCCACCGACACATCAAGGGGCAGGCCCTGCATACGCTTGCGGGTATTGGCATTGTCCATGGCCCACCAGTCGGAGGTCGCCGGCTTATCATCAAAGGGCAGGTAATACCAGCTTTCGCTGCGGCCGGCCATGCGGAACCCGTTATCGGTTACCTCCAGTGTGTCGGCAATGAAATGGCGCCGGTCGCAAACATTCATGTAAATGTTCGCGTATACGCTGAATGCGCCGTTTTGGAAGTAGAAAAAGTTTGGTTTCCCCTTCAAAAGCGTGCAAGAGATCTGACCGCTGCGTGCCCGTGCAATGTCCGAGCCGGGAAACATTCTCCGGTACGAAAGCATGGGCGGTGTAAATGCTTCATTCGATCCGTATCCATCCATTTCGGGGAAAAGAAGCAGCCATTCCACGCCGTCGCTGTTTACCGCGCCTTTATCGCCATGCTTTTTACAATCCTGAAAAATCCATTCGGCCATTGCGCCAAGCTGCGGTTCCTTCAAAAGGTAGCCAACCAGTAAATAGAGCTTGTAATAGCTGCCGGTATAAATCTTTTCCCCAAGGTCCTGCCTGGTGGAATTGTTGGTAAACACGCTGCCGTCAGGGTCGATGTAGCAATACATCATTTCCAGGTTCCGCTTCGCGGCCAAAAGATACTGCTTATCATTTGTGTTAAGATACAGTCGGATCATCTGGTCGTCGTTCACCTGGTTGTAATTGCCCGCGCTGCGTTCGGCAAACTCGCCGTCTTCGTTTATGTCAAGGCCTTCGCTCAAATAGTCCTGGGCTCTTGACGCAAGCTCCGGTCGGCCAGTAATCTTTGCACAGCTTAACAAACACGAAGCAATCGCCCAGCGGTGGTTCGGGGTATGAAACCCACCGTTCATGATGCCGGTGGCCGCCGTGTCAATCAGGCGCAAAAAAGGCTCCCTCAGCCAGTCAAAGGCCGGGCTGGACATTTTCTCGTACAGCCACCAGGCATTGAGCAAGGCGTTGACCATAAATGCCGTATCTGGAGCCGATGCAAAGTTGCAGTTGGTTAAATCATAGCAGCCATCCGGGCGCTGATGCGCCTTCATATAGACGAACGCCGCTTGAATCGCTTTTTTGACATCCTCGTTTTGATAATATCTGGAGTCTGGTGTGATGTATACCATGATCAGCCGGGACAATACAAACCCGCATTGCCGGGGATCAACGTGAAATTGTTCCAGCATAAAGCCGCCCCAGCGTGTATCGCCAGTGCCTAAGACCTGCGATGACATCAAGAACGGAATTTCACGGTCACATGCGGATAGCATTTCGGGCAAATGCTGCATACGCTCTATCTCCTCATTCATGGAAACAAATATGTGCAAACTCATCAATGGCTTAAAAAAATGTTATCATGAATTACCTATTAATGCAAGGAAAAACAATGAGCATATTTTGCGAACATTATCAAAGCAAAGAAAAACACACGCCCAATGGATATTGCTTTGCATTTCGGGCATATTGCTGGAAAATTGCCTTCAAATCAAACCAATAGCGTCATACAAAAAGCATCATATGCAATATTCTCTGAATTCTGTTTGATAATTCATGTCAATCATTGCGCCTGCATTTTTTCATAGATGCGTGAGGAAAGCAGGAATGTACGGCCTCAAAAGCAAAAAAACGGGGCAGCGATATTATCAATATATACTCTAAAGTTATTCAAATTCATCTTTACAGATTGGGCAAATGCTGTATAATGTACTTACCCTGAAACAGGAGAAGCAATCATGAAAACGGCCCGTTTGGATGAGATGGAGCAGCATATTCTTGCCCAAGACTATGTAACGATGGATGGCCTTTGCGAAAAATTCGGGATTTCCATGATTACCGCGCGCCGCGATGTGATGCAGCTAACCGGAAAGGGGACCGTGGAAAAGGTATACGGCGGCGTAATGGCACGCAAGAGCGATCAGCTTATGCCCTTTAGTGACCGCAATACGAAAAACATGGAGGCGAAAGACCGCATAGGCAAGCGTGCGGCTGAGCTCGTTTCGGCCGGCGATGTGATCTTTCTGGATTCAGGAACAACGGCACACCACTTGATCCGCCACCTGGCCAATAAGGAGAACATTACAATCGTCACCCATAATTTGCAGGCCATTGTTGCGGCGCTGCCTTTTGAGCAGCTAAACGTGATTGTGCTTCCCGGGCAATTGTTCCATAAAACCAATTCCATCACAGGGGTTTCCACACTGCAAGCCCTGAACAGTTACAACTTCCGGCTGTCATTTATGGCCGCTTCGGGCGTTTCCGCAGATTTCGGGGTAACAAATTCCTCCCCGCTGGAATACGAGTTAAAAAAGCTGGCGATGGCCCGTGGTGAAAAGACCGTGCTGATGATGGACGGAGATAAGTTTGGAAGGTCTGCAATGTTAACCTATGCCAGGCTATCAGACTTTGATGCGATCACAACGGACAAAATGCCTCCCGAACCTTATCTTGAGGAGATCCTATCAGGAAAAATGGAACTTCTTCTGGCAAAATAATGATTGGATACAACAAAAGCTCCATCATTGAGAGGTAATCAAAGCATGACGCTTGAGTATCATGACGTATCTGAAAAAATCATCAGTAAGCTGGCTTCCGTCCGGGGAGATGGCAGTGCGGAAGACCACATGTCCCTGGACACTTGGGAATGGGCGCAGGGCGTTGCGCTTTATGCGCTGTGCAAAGTGTATTTGGATTCAAAAGATCAAAATACGCTAAGCCAGATAATTGCGTGGTATGACAGGCATCTTCAAAGAGGCTTGCCGGATCGCAACATCAACACCACCGCACCAATGATCGGAATGGTGATGCTCTATGAAATCACTTTGGACCAAAAATATAGAAAGCCGATTTACGATTGGGCATCGTGGATCATGTCGGATATGCCCCGCACACAGGAAAACGGCCTGCAGCACGTGACCAGCCATGATGAAAACGACCAGCAGCTATGGGATGATACACTGTATATGACCGTTCTGTTTTTGTACAAGGCCGGGCTGGCGCTTCATCAAAAGGCCTGGGTGGAAGAAGCGAAGTATCAGTTCCTTTTGCACATCAAATATCTGAACAACCCTGAGAATTGCCTTTGGTACCACGGCTTTAGCTTTTTGGGCAGGCATCACTTCGGCAAGGCATTCTGGGCCCGGGGGAACGGATGGTATACGGCGGCGGCGGCCGACATTTTGGAAATCATGCCCGACGACAGTGTCAGGCGTCTGATACTTGAAACATACAAAAGCCAGTGCCAGGCTCTTGTACGGCTTCAGTCCCCGACCGGATTATGGCACACTCTGCTGGACCAGGAGGACAGCTATTTAGAAACCAGCGCCAGCGCCGCAATCGCCTACGGCCTGCTCAAGGGCGTCCGTCTGGGCATTTTGCCGCAAAGCTACCGGGCGGCAGCGGATAAAGCATTTTTTGCAGTACTTTGCCAAGTGGCTGAGGATGGCACGGTGAACGGCGTATCCTATGGAACACCCATGGGCAATGACCTGGATTTTTATAGAACCATTCCAATCCATCCCACCGCGTACGGTCAGGGGCTTGCATTTTTGATGCTGACCGAAAAAACGCACCATACTCAGGAGTAAATTGCGGAGAGTACGGGGATAAAAAGCAAAGGATTACAAAGCCGGATTGGACGAAGCAAGCATTCTTTTTGCATACAGTGCCGCACCGATCAGCCCCGGCTCAGTCAAGCAACCCCTTAGGATAGGGGTATCCCGGAAAACAGGCTGCACAAAATCCGAAAAGCAGGCCGTAAGCCTTGGCAGGATGTAGTCCGCGCTTTTCATCAAGCCTCCGCCGAGCACGATGACATCGGGATCCAGAGCGCTTGCGATGTTGGACAGCGTAACGGCAAGGTCCTGTATCGCCTGGTCTGCAAGCAACGCCGCGTCGGCATTGCCGGATGCAGCCAGAGCGTATACCTCGCCCGCATGGGAAAACGCAAGGTGCATGTTTTCTTCAGCCTTGCGCACAAGCGCCGAGCCGGACGCCTCGCTTTCGATAGCACCGGGCGGCAGATCACCGATTTGAGCACGCCTGGGGTCGCAGGAGATGCACCCGAACTCCCCTGCGCAGCCATGGGCGCCGCGAAGCAGCCGCCCGCCAACGCATATGCCTCCCCCCACCCCGGTGGATAGCGTGACATACACCACCGTATCCATGCCTTGCCCTGCGCCAAGAAGCGCTTCGGCAAGGCATGCCATATTTCCGTCATTTTCCATGGCCACAGGTTTGTTCATAAGCGCAGACAAATAACTGCGAACATGAAAACCGTCAAACCCTATCAGGTTGTTGGCTAATACGATTGTCTCCCCGTATTTCAAAACACCGCCGGGGACCCCCAGCCCGATCCCCTTCGCTTTTTCCCACCCAGGCAGCAAACGTATGGTATCCGCTATCCGGTAAAGCACGGCACAAACACCCTGACCGGCCATGGTATCCGTTTTTGCCATACCAAGCATCTGCCCCTGATCATTCATAAGGGCCGTGCGCAAATGCGTTCCGCCAAGATCAACGCCAATCCAAGCATTCATGGAACTGCTCCTTGCCAAATTCGCTTTACCGTGCCTTTGCAATGAAAGGCCTGTTTAGTTTCCTGTATTGTGACGGCGGGCAGCCGCAAAACTTATGGAACACACGGTTGAATTGGGAAAAACTCTTAAAACCGCAGGCGTCGGCAATCTGGGAAACGGCATCGTCTGTAAATATCAAAAACTGCTGCGCATTGCGGATGCGGGTGTGCTGAATATACTCCGTAACGTTAAAGTGTGTGACACGCTTGAACTGGTGGCTCAAGTAACAGGGGCTGATATAAAAGCGCTGGGCCAGGCTTTCAAGCGACAGCGGCTCGGGAAAGCTGGAGTGGATATAGGCGCATATATCGTAGATCTTATCGGTCAGGGAGCTTTGCCCCATCTCCACGCGAAACAGATTCTGGCTTCGATTGGAAAACAACGCCATCAGCAATTCCACAAAGCAGTGATGCGTATGAAGCTGCTCGATGGCGCCAGGCGACTTGTTGGCGGTAAATATCTCATTCAGCGCCGCAAAGATTGGCTGGCGGTTTTTTGTGTCGAACCGGAATATGGGCACGGGCTCGTTAAAGACGTCCAGCAATTTAACATATTCAGGCATGTATTCGCTGAATTGCACCGGAAAGTTGAAGTTGATCACCAGCCGTTTTTTGGGCGTGCCGACGGGGTAATGGGATTTGTGCAAAAGCGCGGGCCTTAAACAAACAATGTCATACATCTGCAAAGGGTATAGCTGACCCTCGATGATGTGATAGGCCTCGTCATCCAAAAGAATGAACATTTCATAAAACGAATGGAAATGCTGAAAGTCCATATTGACGCTGTGGCTGCGCTCATCATAATCAAAATAATAGAAGAAAGGATCGGAAGGCTGATGATAACGGATCTCGTATTTCCCTTCATACAGAGGAAGATCAGAAAACATGGCAGCATCTCCATTCAAGTATTACCGCAAGCTGCGTCGTAATGCGCCGGGGAATCAGCTCGTAAAGCTCCTCCCAGGGCATATACAGGCTGCTTTCCGGCAGTTTAGGCGCAAAGCGCAGGGAAGGCTCAAAGGAAAAATGTCCCTTGATATACCGCCTGACTGCCTCATCGGTATCCTTGTCCTTGTTCAGGCAATGAGCAAACAGCTCATTTACCAGCAAACCGCCGCTTCCTGCGCTGCCATTGCAGCAGCTTATCAAGTCAGGCAGCAGTTGAAACCATTCGCCTTTGGGCAAAAAGGCATGCTTCCCGGGCTGGCAATAGATATTCAGGTGTGTATCGTGAAAAACCGGCTGTACAAAAGGCAGCATGGCTTTCAGGTATCGGCCGTGAAAGCTGGCTTCCGCGCCGATGACCCGGCCATTCGCATCGATGTAGATCCAGACATGTTCCAGATCATACAGATGCTCAATGTCATAATCCCAGAAATAGGCATACTCAATGGCCAGCTCCGCTCCCTTTGGCAAAACCACCTCCCGGGGGAAGGACGGGCTTTTCCCGTCGGATGTGAAAATCGTGGTTCCAATGCCCGCCAGGGAAAACGGCTCCGCCTCATCAAGAAAGATACGGGGAGCGTATTTTCGCACCGTTTCCTGCTGCATGCTCATAACAGGTAATCCTCCATCCACGCGATGATTCCGGGCAGCTCCAACGGCTCCCTTATGACAAAGTCGGCTGTCTGCTCGATGGTAGCAGGCGCCATGATGTAGCGGGAAGAACGGTTGATCAGAATGGAATGAATCCCAAACCGGTTTGCGCCGGTAACGTCCTTGAAAATGTTGTTGCCGACCATCACAATGCGATGCTTGTCCTCATCACAAAGATCGAGCGCTTCCAGGGCGGTTTGAAACATGCTGCGTGCCGGCTTTTGCTCTCCTACTTCTTCGGAGATGACACGGACACGAAAGCAATCGAAAAGGCCGTTTTCGTTATAGATATTGTCAAATGACTGCGTCTCTCCGTCCGCGACCAGCGCGATGGTATGGCCTTGGTCGTACAGCGCCCTCAGCGCTTGACCCGCACCGGGGAAAAGCTCCGCATGATAAACGATGCCGCTTGCATCCTTTGCTTCCGTTCCTTCGTCGATCATCGTATCCCCGCTGTCCATGAAAAGGATCATTTTTTGTTTTAACAGCTCCGCCTCCCCCTCTTTTTCAGGAGCGGCGCTTGGCTGCGCACGGCCTATAAAACCAATCTGTATATTCGGCTCGGCGGCATCCAAATAAGGCAGTGCCTGGCCGTTTATGGTTGTTTCTCCGGTCAGGCACATGCAAAGATGGCCGTATTCAGGGTCATGGAAGGTGATGCCATCCTGTCCGTCCCAGGAAAACGCCGCTTTGCGCATACACTGCATAAAATGCTGAAAGCTTATAAACTCCGCCTCACTGCCCATGCGGACGATCACGGCATGGTCAAGGCCAGCGCTTGTCAGTTCCCATTCTGCGCCAAAACCGGATGGGTTCAACTGAAACGGGCTGCTGAAGCGGACGGCAAGGTAAGCATCCTCCACCCGTGCAAAAAACCATTCCCCATCAACGCTTATCTCATCATACAGGGAGACCGGCGCACAGGCACGTATGCCGTGCACCAACTCTTTTGCATCCAAGCGGAAAGCCATCATCTGCAGCGCTCTGTATTGCTCAATCAGCACCATGGTTCCATTGCCGGCAGGGCAGGGTGGACACCGGTTTTCGAATGGATGCCCCTCCCCCGGATGGTTAAAGCAAAACGGCGCTGCCCGAGTGCCCATGAATGCATGCATCAGATACGGTTTGTAACCTTGGGAGGTTGGCTTGAAGCGGCGGATACAGGACAGCAGGAAGCTTCCGGTACGGTAGGAATAGGTTTTTGCCGGGTAAAACCATTTGTCCCATTCCACGGCGGCATATTGCCGCCTGCCCACCTGCACATCCTTTTCCCAGGCAGGAGGCTCATAGGCAGACAGTGCAAAAAGCACGGCAGCGTATGTACCGGCAGCCATACGGCCGCTTCCCGCGGCTATCCAGAAGAGGAAACCCATTTCCGCCTGCTCCGCGCATATTTGGGTTTCTTCACACGCAAGGCCGCATTTGAAGGGCATCACGCCGTAAAACTGGCTGTATCCGATCATCCGGAACTGTAGATCCAGCGCTTGCTTTGCAAACTGCCGCACGCTTTCGTCGGGGGCCATCAGGTACAGGGCAAACAATCCCATAAAAGCAGCGGGGATATGGGCGGCGCTGCTTCCCTGTGCATAGCCAAACCGCAGGAAACGGTCAAACCAGTCCAGCAAAAGGGCTTTCCCCACTTCACGCTGCTGTGCGACTGTGCTTAAGTGTTCAAACAAACAACCCGCCAAATACTGCAAAGCGTGATTCAGCAGATCGTTATCGTCCAGGCTTCCCTTGATGATGTTTGGGGGCACCTCTCTCAGGGTACAAAGTTCCAGCACAGCGTCCCGGATTTGCCCGGCATCCGCATCCGCGAGATGATGGCTGTACTTTTGATACAGGTACAAAAGAAGCACCAGATGAAGGTCCCGGCAATCCTCCCTGCGCCGGACAGCATCCAGGCTTCGCGCAATGTATGTTGATGCTGTCTGCGGCATGCCATGCCCGGTTTCAAGCACGGCCAAGGCCCGGGCAGCCGATACTTGTCCATGACCGGCGATAAACCAAAGCGCCTCCTTCTTGCGCTGATGCAAGTACCTGGGGGCAATAACAGATTCATTCATGGCCTCTTTTTTCCAACTCATGCGCCATCACACCGCTTCTCATTCGTTCAATTGCACCAAATCTTTGTGTTCATTATACCAAACGCAACACGCAAAAACAACGCAACAATGTATAAATGAACGTAACTTCATTGCATATTTTGCTTAACTGCAAGCTTTATGATGGAATCCGTCCCTTCACTTCACCGCTTATCAATTCCCAAAGTACAAGGGAAAAGGAATGCTTTGGCGAATACCTGATGTCATACGGTTACAGGAGTTGAAAACAATGAAAATTGGTGTACGGGCGCATGACTTCCCCAAACAATCTCCCGATGCATTGGCGTCAGAAATTCGAAAATCAGGCTTTGAAGCCGTGCAATTGGCACCCTACAAAGCACTGGACATTCGGGAAGAGGAGATGCTGCGGCCGGATACAGTATCCAGGATCCGGAAGGCCTTTGAGAATGCCGGTTTGGAAATTTCCGTGCTGGGTTGTTACGTTGAACCGGGAGCCTTAAAAGAATCCGTATGGCAGTACAGCTTAAGCCGCTTCCTTGATCATATCCGCATCGCAAAAAAAATGGGTGCAGCCTGTGTTGCCACAGAAACCACACCCTTTGAAGGTACGAAAGCAAAGCGCGAGCGAACATATGCCCGTGTATTGGCCTTTTTTCGGGAAGCGGTAAAGGAAGCGGAAAGCGCCGATACCTTCGTTGCGATAGAACCGGTCCTTGCCCACACCATTCATACCCCTGAAATGGCAAAACGCTTATTGGATGAGGTGAGCAGTGACCGTTTACGTATTATATTTGATCCGATCAACCTGCTGCCGCCAAACGGGGTGAACAATCAGGATGATTTGTGGCAAAGGTGCATTGACTGCTTTGGTGACAAAGTGATCGCCATGCACATCAAAAATGGCTGCTGGCAAGATTCCCAATACATCCCGCTGCCGCTTGACCAGGGGGTGATGCACTTTCAGCCCATCCTCCGGTGGATCAGGGAAAAAATGCCGGATCTGCCGCTTATACGCGAGGAAGCACAGATGCGCGATGTTAAAAAAGACATCGCTTTTATCAAAGCGGCATGGAAGGCTTGAGTTCTTGTACAAACCACTGGAGCACCATATCGTCCATGTCGGGCAGGTGCTCATGGCCGAAATCCGGGTAAAAAGTCACTTCCTTGGGGGATGAGATTTTGTTGTAGCAGGCAAACTGGGTGGAAGGCGGGCAGATTTTGTCCATCAGCCCGGTGAACATATGCACCTTTCCCTTGATGCGGGGAGCGAGGTGCTGGATATCGATGTATCCCAGCTTCGTGAAAATTTCCTCCCGGCGGCGATGGTTGGGGTCGAACCTGCGGAAATATTGCTTCAGTTCCACATAAGCGTCCTCCGCCAGGTCCAATTCCCACACCCGCTGATAATCCGAAAGGAAGGGGTAAACGGGAGCCGCGGCCTTGATGTCCGCCAGTGCGGCGCAGGCCATGGTCAATCCCCCACCCTGGGAGCCTCCCCGCGCCGCCAGCCGCGAAGCGTCCACCTCCGGGAAGGCGGATACCACCCGGGCAAGCAGCGCCGTATCCAGGAAAATGTGGCGGAACAGCAGCTTGTTAGGATCAAGTTCATCCAGGCCGCGGATGATCTGCCCCTGAAGCGTGTTGCCGGAGACGCCGCCCACATCCTCGCTGCGCCCGCCCTGGCCGCGCACATCCAGGGCCACCACGCAAAAGCCGGCACCGGCCCAACAAGACAGAGCTGTCCAACCCTCGCTGGCCCCGGAGTAGCCGTGGAAGCACAATATGGCCGGCAGCTTGCCCTTAATCACCTTGGGACGCATGTATTTGGCATAGATGTGCGCCCCACAGGTAGACGTGAAGGTGAGGTGAAAGCTGTCAAGGGCAGGGTGTTCAAAGGCTGCCTTCTCAAGCACGGGTTTTGGGTCCAGCGAAGCCATTTCTGCAAGGGCTTTGTCCCAGTACTCGTCAAAGTCTAAGGGCCGGGGGTTTCGCCCGGTATAGGTGAAAAGCTTCTCCACTGGCAAATCAAACAATCCCATGGCTACATCTCCCAATTCATAAAATATGCTGTCATTTTACCACACACATTCCATTTTGCATATGGGGCCACACGCACGCAACACACATGCCTTCATTTGCATCAGTTGCTTTTTTTTGTGAAACAGGCTACAATAGGCATGATTATGTGTTCTTTTCATATCCCATCTTTTTGACAGGGAGGACTCATGCATGGATTATGTATTCATGACCGATTCAGACAGCGACCTGCACTACACCCAGGTAGATGAGATGCAGATCCCAGTGGTTCGCATGCCATACATGATGGAAGGCAAGGAATACTTTGACGACATGGGCCGCGAGAGCGACATCAAAGGGTTCTATGGCAAAATGCGGGCAGGGGCCGTGCCCAACACCTCTCTGCTGCCCACTGCCATCTATTTGGAATACTTTGAGCCCATTCTGAAAGACGGCCATGACATCCTGTTCCTGGCCTTCTCCAGCGAGCTATCCGCCACCATCCAGAACATCTATGCCGCCCGTGAGGAGCTTTTGGAAAAGTATCCGGGCCGCAAGTTCCTGGTGGTAGACACCTTGAGCATCTCCGCACCACAGCAGAACCTGATCCTACCCGCCTATGAAATGTACAAGCAAGGCAAATCCATGGAGGAAGTGGCCGCCTTTGTGGAAGCGAACAAAATGCGCTCCCAGGCCTGGATTACGGTAGAAGACCTGAAATACCTAAAACGCGGCGGGCGCATATCCGGCACCGCCGCCGTGATGGGCACCATGCTGGATTTGAAGCCCGTACTGATCTTAAGCAAGAATGGCAAGATCGTTCCGGCGGAAAAGGTGCAGGGCCGCAAAAAGGCCATGCGGGTTCTGGCCGAACGTACGGCGGAGAACATTGAAAACCCCGAATCCCAAACCATGATCATCATGCATGCCGACTGCCTGGAGGACGCCCAGCGCCTGGAGGAATTGATCCGCCAGAAGGTGCCTAATATCAAGGCAATCCGCACCATTATGGTAGGCCCAGTCATCGGCGCTCATTGCGGCCCCGGCACGCTGGCAAGCTGCTTCCTGGGCAAGGAACGGCCTATCTGATTCAATAACGATACAGCGCTCGCTTTCATCTTTTTAAGCAGGCGCTTTCTCTTTCAACATACGGTGAGCCCGCCTACCCC
>JAEZLW010000194.1 GCA_023415145.1 Bacillota bacterium
TTGATATCACCCAGCAAAAGGTGGATACCATATCCGCTACCCTGGGCATCGACGCGCTGTCCACCTCCGTATCTGCCGCCATCATCGGCCTTTTGCTGGTTATGGTTCTGATGATTGTGCGCTACCGCCTGATGGGCGTGGTGGCCTCCTGGGCGCTGTGCGTCTATCTGATCTTGCTGTTCTTCTTCATCGCCGTGATCCCCGGCATCCAGCTCACGCTGCCCGGCATCGCCGGTATCGTACTGGGCATCGGCATGGCAGTGGACGCCAATGTCATTATCTTTGAGCGCTTCAAAGAGGAAGTACGGCGCGGCCGCCCGGTGAAGGCTGCTGTGAAGATGGGCTTCAAAAACGCCATGTCCGCCATTATCGACGGCAACGTGACGACGCTGATTGCCGCTCTGGTTCTGCTGGCCTTTGGCACTGGCTCCATTCAGGGCTTTGCCAGGACGCTGTTCCTGTCCGTTGCCACCAGTATGCTCAGCGCTGTGTTCGTGACCCGGTTCCTGCTCACCCGTTTGGCAAACCTCACCGGGAACAAACCCGGCCTGTTCACCAGTGTAAAGACCCCTGTAAAGGAGGCGCAGTAAATGAAAGAAAAACTTAAAGGCAGCGCCAAGACGTGTATGATCATATCGGTCAGTATCATGGTTTTGGCCCTGATCCTCTCCCTGGCGGGGCTAGGCGTCAATTACGGCATTGACTTTGCCGGCGGTTTGGCCATCAAGTACCAGATGAACGCGGCCTTTGAACAGGCGGATGTGGAGGCTGCACTGAGAAGCCAGGGAATCGCCGAATTCCAGATTTCCAAGGCTGGCAAAACGCAGACCGAGCTTCAAATCCGTATCAAGGAAATCAACGACGAAGGCGTTCAGGTGCTGCGCACCGGGCTGGAAACAGCGCTTTTGGAAAAGTATCCCGAGATGGATATCCATAACGCCGAAGTGGGATATGTAGGCCCTGTTGCCGGGCGTACGCTTTTACAAAACGCCTTGTTCAGCGTGCTGCTGGCCTCCGTGCTGATGCTGGGCTATATCGCCATCCGGTTCGATTTCAACTCCGGCGTGGCAGCCATCGTGGGCTTGATCCATGACGTGCTGATCATGCTGTCCTTCATGGTGCTGTTCCGCTCCTTTATTCAAATGAACAGCTCCTTTATCGCCGCCATGCTCACCATCGTGGGTTACTCCATCAACAACACCATCGTGATCTTTGACAGAATCCGTGAAAACACCAAGGCTGCGGACTTTAACGCAATCACCCGTGCGGAACTTGTGACCGCTTCCGTAAGGCAGAGCATGGGCCGCACCATCAACACTTCCATTACCACGCTGATCACCATCGTGGCCCTGTACATCCTGGGTGTAAACGCCATCAAGGAGTTTGCGCTGCCCATCATTATCGGTTTGCTCTCCGGCCTGTACAGCGCCAACCTGATCAACGGTTACCTGTGGGCAATGATGGAAAGCATCCGCCCCCGTAAAAAGGTCAAGCCCCAGAAGGTCTGATCATACGCATTTGAGCAGGAGCGTTCTTCCGGCATGTCCGGGAGAACGCTCTTGCACATACATTCACCGACGGGAGGAAAATCATGCTGCGCTTTTTAGAACGAAACACGCCGGAGAAAGGAACGCTAACAGGGTTTCCCGATTGGCTGTCGGTGCTTCTTGCGCAGCGTGGTGTGGATACCCTTGAGAAGGCACAGCGGTTTTTGCATCCCTCCCTGAACGACTTGCACGATCCATATTTGATGAAGGGCATGGACACGGCGGTGACATTTCTTCGCGCCGCCATTGCGCAGCAAACGCCCATTGTCGTCTACGGTGATTATGATGTGGACGGTGTGTGCGCCGCTTCCATGATGATTCTGGCACTTCGAAGCATAGGCGCTAAGGCAGATTATTATATTCCCAGCCGCCATGAGGAGGGCTACGGCCTGAACGGGCAGGCGGTGAGAGCGCTTGCCAAGGAGTACCGGCTTTTGTTGACGGTGGACTGTGGCATCACCAGCGCGAGGGAAGTGGCTTTGGCCAAGGAACTTCATATGCAGGTGATCATCACCGATCATCACCAGTTGGGGCCGGAGCCCGTCATGGCCGATGCGGTGCTCAATCCGCTGATGGGGGAGTACCCTTTCCGCCGCCTGTGCGGCGCCGGTGTGGCATTCAAGCTCATACAGGCACTTTGCGGCCTCCAAACGGCGTCGGATTATGTCGACCTGGCCGCGCTGGCCACCATTGCCGATCTTGTTCCGCTGGAGGATGAAAACAGGGTCATTGCCGCTCTGGGCATTGCCAAAATGGCGGACACGAAGCGGCCGGGCATCAAAGCGCTGATGGATGTGGCCGGCATGGACAAAAAGGCCGTGAAAGCCGGGCAGGTGGCCTTTCAAATGGCGCCGCGCATCAATGCAGGCGGCCGGCTGAAAAGCGCGTCCTTGGGTGTGGAACTGCTGCTGACTTTGGACCCCATCCGCGCGATGGAGCTGGCACAAACGTTGAATAACGAAAATGCCCAAAGGCAAAAGCTGGAGAAGGAGATATTTGACCAGGCGCTTGTACAGGTGGAGGCGGAAACGGATTTTTTGGAAGACCGTGTATTGATTGCCGTGGGGGAAGAATGGAACCACGGCGTGATTGGCCTGGCCGCCAGCCGCCTGACCGAGCGGTTCCATTACCCGTCCATCGTTCTTTCCAGAACCAATGACGAGTGCGTGGGCAGCGTACGGTCCATTCCCGGCATAAATATCCATGAAATGCTCTCCTCATGCAGTGATTTGTTTATTCGCTTTGGCGGCCACGAACAGGCGGCCGGGCTCACCATGCTGGCATGCCATGTGAAGGAGTTGAAGCGGCGGCTGAATGAGGTCATCAAGGAAAGGTGCGACCCGGAGGTGTTTATTCCCGTCCGGGAATATGATTTGCAGCTTCCGCTTTGCGAGGTGACAACCTCCATGGCGCAAATGCTTCAATCATTGCAGCCCACCGGTTTTGGCAATCCTGACCCCATATTCCTTCTTGAAAAGGCCCAGGTGCAGGATATGCGCCCCGTAGGCCGGGAGGGGGCGCACTTAAAGTGCAGCCTGTTTCAGGAAGGGACGCTGCGCTCCGCCATCGCATTTCAAATGGGGAAGATGGCAGCGGCCATGCCGCATAAGGTGGATGTGCTGTTTTCCCCGGAACTGAACGAATGGAACGGAACCGTTACCGTGCAGTGCAACATCAAGGCCATCCGTCCTGCCGGCGCACAGCTTCCTGCCGGTGAGGAAGCTGCACAGAAGGTGCTTTTGCAGGAAATTCGGTGGTTGTTGGCGAATCTTTGCAAGATTCATCCTGCCACCAGGCAAGCGGATGATGACATGCTGATGAAAGCGCTCGATGGTACTTCGGGCACGGTGATTTTGGCCCGTGCACCGAAAACGGCCCGGCGCATAAGCCTTACGTATGGGGAAAGGCTGCAGGCGGCGGACAAGATATCGGATAAGCGCGGCTTTCATACCCTGCTTTACCCGGCCAGGCTTTCGGAACTTACCGACATGTGGCATACGGTGATCCTGGCGGACGGCGAACTGATGCCGGGGGAAGCAGTCCTGATCATGGAGCGCTGCAAAAGGGCGCAGGTGCTGGTCTTCCCCCGAAGCCTGGAACTGACGGATTTATTAAGATCTTTGGCACTTTCAGACGATTCGCTGCGCCTTTTGTACAAGGCAGCGAAGTTGTACCCCGGTGCGTCGCCCACAAGGCTTATGGAAGCATCCGGCCTTACATCTGCGCAGATGATGGCCGGGCTTTACATCCTGATGGAGATGGAGCTGCTTCACTTTCAAGAGGAACCCTTTTCTCTGACCATGCTCCCCGCTGCAAAGCGCAGCCCCGAGGAGAGCAATCTATTGCAGGCGCTGAAGGCAGCATCCATGTAACGCGAAAGGAGGGCCGGATATGTACGCGTACATCAGCCGTGAGTGCATGCCCTTGGATCAGATTCTGGCACGTGTCCAAAAGTACCATCCGGGAGACAGCTATCTCCTGGTAAAAAAAGCATATGAATATGCACAAAACGCCCATGCCGGCCAGTTTCGCAAAAGCGGCGAGCCCTATTTTACCCATCCGGCCTTCGTGGCCAGCATTTTGACGGAGCTTTCCATGGATGCGCCCACCATTGCCGCCGGGCTTCTGCACGACACGGTGGAGGATTGTGAAGGCGTATGCCTTCCCAACGTGCTGCAGGAATTCGGCGAGGAAGTGGCGCGGCTGGTGGACGGCGTTACGAAGCTATCCAAGCTGGACTTTGCCGACCGGGAGGAGCAGCAGGCGGAAAGCCTGCGCAAGATGATCCTGGCCATGTCCAGGGACATCCGCGTGGTTCTCATCAAGCTGGCCGACAGGCTGCACAACATGCGCACCCTGCGCTACCAGCCGGAGGCGAGGCAGGTGGCCATCGCCAGGGAAACACTGGACATTTACGCGCCGCTGGCTCACCGGCTGGGCGTGTTTGCCATTAAGCAGGAGCTGGAAGACCTGTCGCTGCGCTACATCGACCCGGCAGGCTACCAGGATGTGGTGCAGAAGGTAGGCATGAAGCGGGCCGAGCGGGAGGAGAACATCCGCCTGGTCATCTCCGAGCTCAGTGCCAAGCTGGATGAGCAGCACATCCGCTACGACATTGACGGGCGGCCCAAGCACCTGTACAGCATTTATCGCAAGATGGTGCTTCAAAACCGGCCCTTTGACCAGATCTACGACCTGATCGCCATCCGCGTGCTGGTGGACACCGTACCCGACTGCTACGCGGTGCTGGGCACCGTCCACACGCTGTGGAACCAGATGCCGGGCAGGTTCAAGGATTATATTTCCGTGCCCAAGGCCAACATGTACCAAAGCCTGCATACCACCGTGGTAGGCGGCCGGAAGATGCCCTTCCCCTTTGAGGTTCAAATACGCACCTGGGATATGCATAGGGTGGCTGAGTTCGGCATCGCCGCCCACTGGCGGTATAAGGAGGGCGGACAGACCACCACGGACCTGGACAACAAGCTGTACTGGCTGCGGCAGATTCTGGACTGGCAGAACGAGACCAGGGACAGCCGGGAGTTTATCGACTCCTTAAAGACAGACCTGTTCAGCGAGGAGGTCTTTCTATTTACGCCCAAGGGTGACGTGGTGAACATGCAAAAGGGCGCTACGCCCCTGGATTTTGCTTACCGCATCCACAGCGCCGTGGGCAACAGCTGCGTTGGCGCTAAGGTAAACGGCCGGATCGTGCCGCTGGATACCACGCTGGATACGGGCGACCGGGTGGACATCATCACCTCCTCCGCCTCCAAGGGCCCCAGCATGGACTGGCTTAAAATTGTCAAGACCCAGCAAGCCAAGGCCAAGATCCGCCAATTTTTCAAGCGTGAGCTTCGCGGCGAGAACGTTGAAAAAGGCAAGGACATGGTGGAAAAGGAGGCCAAGCGCAGGGGCGTGAGCCTAAGCTCCATTACCAAGCCCGAATATTACGAAGGCATCCTGAAAAAGTACGGCTTCTTTGAGCTGGAAGACATTTATGGCGCGGTGGGCTACGGCGGCATGGCGTCCACGTATGTGGTGACAAAGCTATTGGAGGAGCAGCGCCTTCGGGAAGCGCCTGCCGCCCCCAAGCTGCCGGATGTAACGCCCCAGGAGCTTTCAAAGCAGCAGATGGGCAAACCCACCCACGGCATTTACGTAAAGGGAGAGTCGGGCATGCTGGTGCGCTTTGCCAAGTGCTGCAGCCCGGTACCAGGCGATGATATCGTAGGCTATATCACAAGGGGACGCGGTGTGACCATCCACAAGGCGGATTGCGTGAACGTGGGCACAGGCGAGCAGGAACGCATGGTGGAGGTAAGCTGGGCCGAAGAAAGCGCCGGTACGTTCGACGCCGGCATCCAGATCATCGCCTACGATCATGTGGGGCTGCTAGGGGAGCTGGCTACCTACATCGGGGAAATGAACGTACCCATCAGCGCCGTCAGCGCCAAGTTCAACACCAAGAGCAAAACCAGCACCATCACATTGGTCATACAGGTTACAAGCCGCCAGCAGCTTGACAAGGTAATCAAGCAGCTTCAAAGGCGTTCTGATATTGTGGAGGTTTACCGCGGGGCGAGCTGATGCTCTTCATTGAATTGCGTCGATTTCATCAACGCAATTCAATGAGTTTTTCACTTTTCTCCTATGGCCTAACGCACTGGCTTGCACTACGCTTAGCCAGTGCAGGCCTATGGCCGGAGAAAAGTGCAAGGAAAGCCTGCTACGCAAGCGCCCCGCGCGCCCGGCAAAGCCGGACGACACGATTTCAAACGAGGGAGCTCCGCCCCCTCGTTGCTCCCCGCGAGTTTGTTATTACTTTCGAAACGAGGAAACATTTTTCATGCGCTGTGTTGTACAAAGGGTATCCTCCGCCTCCGTTATGGTAAACGGCCAGACTGTGGGCCAAATTGAAAAAGGGCTTATGGTTCTGGTGGGCGTAGCCCAGGGGGATGGGGAAAAAGATATGCTATACATGGCCGACAAAGTGCCGAATTTGCGCATCTTTGAGGATGAACAAGGCAAAATGAACCTGTCCCTTCTTGATGCGGGAGGCAGCATTCTGGCGGTAAGCCAGTTCACGCTGCTGGGAGACGCAAGGGGCGGGCGGCGGCCCAGCTTTATCGAAGCGGCAAGGCCAGAAGCCGCCAACTCCATGTATGAAGAACTGGTACGCCGCTGGCGGGAAACCGGGCTGAAAGTGGAGACAGGCGTTTTTCAGGCGGAGATGGCCGTATCCCTTGTCAACGACGGCCCTGTTACGATTCTGCTGGACAGCAGAAAAAATTTTTAAGAGGCAGCCATGCATACAAAACTGCAGATACAAACCCTGGCGGTAAGGCCCATCCGCGCCAATTGTTATATCCTGTCGCTGATGGGCCGGGAAGACTGCGTACTCATCGATCCGGGAGCCGAACCGGATCGTATTCTTGCTGCGGCAAATGACAGACAGGTGGCCGCCGTGCTTTTGACTCACGGCCATTTTGACCATATCGGCGGCGTGGACGGTGTTCTTGCGCCGGAAACCAGGCTGTACATCCATTCGTTGGACGAGCCCATGCTGCGCGATCCTGATAAAAACATGGCTGTCATGATCGGACAGAAGCTTATGATAGGGGCCAAGGCAACTGTTGTTCAGGAAGGGGACATTATAACGGCGGCGGGGATCACCTTTACGGTACTCCATACCCCCGGCCACACGCCGGGCAGCGTATGCTATCTGGCACAGAACGCGCTCTTTACCGGGGATACCTTGTTCCGCCACGGCTATGGCCGCACGGACCTTCCCGGAGGAAGCTGGAACGAAATGTACCAGTCCATGAAGCGGCTGCTGCTTATGCAAAAGGAAGTTGAAGTATATCCCGGCCATGATGATTCCACCACCATCGGCCTTTGGCAGGAGTATTGTCAATGAACGTGGCACTTTATACCCCCTTGCCGGAGCTTGCAGCGGAGATGGCGGACGTTCTCCGCCTGTTTTATGGAGAAATCGGCTTTTTTATCAACAGCGGCGAGACGGAAGCCGACGTCTGCCTTCGCCAGGAACTGGCGGAACGGAACGGCCTGTGGGACTGCGCCTTTATGCTGAATGGGAAAACGGTGCGCTTGACAGCGCCTGTCCCTGCCGGGGTTAACAACACGCTGCTTTATAAGCGCCTGCGCAAGCGCCTGTGCAAGCAAACGCTGTATACTCTCTTAAAGGCGGAAACAGGCTTTCATCCCCCCTGGGGGTCGCTGACAGGCATCCGCCCCACCCGGCTGGTCTATGAAGCCATGCGTGAGGGGCTGTCATCTTCGGAGGCGGCCCTTTTTGTGGAATCCACCTTCGACCTTCATAAAGACAAAGCGTTGTTATTGGCTGATATCGTGAATGTACAGCAGAACATGAGGCTGCCCGATCCCGCGGCGGCGGATGTATACATCGGCATTCCCTTCTGCCGAACCCGCTGTGCCTATTGTTCCTTTTTAAGCGGTGAGCTGGGCAAGGGGCTGCAGGTGCCGCCCTATATCGACGCGCTTATCAAGGAAATGGCTTTCACCGCCCGGTTGATGAAGAAAGCTGGGCTCAAGCTTCGGGCGGTATATATGGGCGGCGGCACGCCCACATCGCTGCCGGAGAACGCCTTCCGCCGCGTGATAAGCGCCATGGCGGCGTATTTCCCCCATGCCGTGGAATATACTGTGGAAGCGGGGCGGCCCGATTCCATCACCCGGGAGAAGCTTCAAACTATCATGGATGCGGGGGTCCGGCGCATCTCCATCAACCCGCAGTCCATGCGCGGGGATACGCTCAAGCGCATCGGCCGGGACCATACGCCGGAACAGACTGTTGAGGCGTATGAACTGGCCAGGGAGATGGGCTTTTCTTCCATCAACATGGACCTGATCGCGGGCCTTCCGGGGGAGACGGTTTCGGACTTTGAATACACCCTTTCCTGGGCACGCAAACTGAAGCCGGAGAGCCTTACCATCCACACCCTGGCGCTTAAGCGCGCAAGCCTTTTGCGGCTGTGGGAAACGCCCCTGCCCGACGGGGAGGAAACTGCCCGCATGGTGCGCTTGGGCGCGGAGGCGGCACGTGGGATGGGTCAAAGACCCTATTACCTGTACCGGCAAAAATACATGGCGGGAAACCAGGAAAACGTGGGCTATGCGCTGCCCGGCCACGAATGCGTATACAACGTGGACATCATGGAGGAGACGACAAACATCCTGGCAGTGGGAGCCGGTGCCATCTCCAAGCGGGTTTTCGGCGGAGAGGGGCGCATTGAGCGGGCGCCCAATGTAAGCAATATCGGCGTTTACATAGACAGGCTTGCGGACATGCAAAGGCGAAAAGCTGATTTATGGCCTGAGTAATCGTTTCATTTGAGTTAATGAACGAAAGTGAGGATGTCACCGAAGGTCCAGGGCGATCGGAAAGCCTTAGTCGCCCTCGCAGGGGCGAAATCATTTCCCCTTCAAAGAGTATTTGGCTGGGAAAACAAGAGTAGGTCGTGCCTTACAGCACGACCTGGGCTTAACGGTCGCCCCGGACCTTCGGGCGCGCAACTTACGTTTCTTTTATTTTTCTTTTGCTTTAAAAAATACAAATGAGACCGTTCTGGATGGTCAGAGGAAAAACTTGCATCCCAAGGGGAAATTGGATACAATAGAACACATGCGGGGGAAAATGAATGAAAAAGACGGTTGCATTGCTTTTTGTCTTAATCGTGGCCGCTCTGTGCGTATGGCCCGCAGCGGCAGAAGAAGCCTGGAATACGGAAAAAAACTTATATCAGGAAGGGGAGATTGTTGTGACTGAACAGGAAAAGCAAGCGGGAAATCCCATTTTCGTCATTACATTGGAAAACGGCTCGGAGATGCGTGGGGAGCTGTATCCCGATACTGCACCCCAGTCCGTGGGCAATTTCATTGCCCTGGCCAACAGCGGGTTCTATGACGGGTTGATCTTTCACCGGGTCATTCCCGGCTTCATGATCCAGGGCGGCTGCCCCAAGGGCACAGGCACCGGCGGGCCGGGCTATCACATCAAGGGGGAGTTTGCGCAAAACGGCGTAGCCAATACCCTCAAGCATACCTATGGCGTGCTGAGCATGGCCAGAAGCAACATGCCCGATTCCGCAGGTTCCCAGTTTTTTGTCATGACTAGCGATTCGCCCCATCTGGACGGTGCCTACGCCGCCTTTGGCAAGGTGCTTTCTGGCATGGAGCAGGCCGACGCCATCGTTTCCACGCCCCGCGACAGGCAGGATCGGCCGCTTACCCCCCAGGTGATCAGGTCCATCCGGGTGGAGGCTTTCGGGAAAACCTATCCTTTTGAACAGCTATAGGGCTAGCGCTTTCAAAAAAAGTGCTGCACAGTTGGTAGACTGTACACGATTTCCTTGCCAACTTTGATACAGCGGGCCGTCGCGTTAAGCTTATGCTATGCATAGGGATTGGTTGTGAAAAGGATATCGCGCCAGCGGGCGCGACCAAAGGGCTTTCCGGTCGCCCTTTGGAAACCTTCGGATGCCATCTCCTTGCGTTCATAATGCTTGTGAAATTGACGCGGCGGCCCAGTCTATATTTTTTGATGTTTTTGAGAATGGGCTCGGGGAGGGCCTTTTTTTAAAAAGGCTCTCCCCGCCATCCCTTATAAATAGTGCTGAACATTGATTAGTGCCTAAAAATGGCATATAATGAGACATGCGAAAAAGGGGGAGCGCCTATGGAAAAGAAGAAGACCGTCATAAGGGTGGCCGGCAAGGATTATACGTTGGCATCCATCGATCCTCCCGAGCATGTGCAGCGGGTGGGTGTCTACGTAGACCGCAAGATTCAGGAGATAGAAGCCGCCAGCCATTTGCCGTCCAACATGGTGGCGGTGCTGGCCGCCCTGAACATTGCCGATGAGCTTTTAAAGGTACATGATGAAAACACGCGCCTAAGAAGGGAATTGCTGATGGCCCGTCAGGCGCAGAAGGAAACCCGCAAAAGGGAGGGCAAGTGATCCATGGAGCTCCTGGCCCCCGCAGGCGGCAGGGATGCCCTGCTTGCGGCCATCCATAACGGCGCTGACGCGGTGTATTTAGGGTACACCGCCTTTGGCGCGCGCGCAGGGGCTGGGAATTTTGATGAAGACGGTTTGATCGAGGCCGTCAAGCTGTGCCACCTGTACCATGTCCGGGTGCACGTGACGGTGAACACGCTGGTGAAGGAGTCGGAAATAGCCGATTTGTACCGCGTGCTATCCATCATCAACCGAGCAGGTGCGGACGCGGTGATCCTGCAGGATCTGGGTGCGGCCGGCATGGTGCGGGATTGCTTTCCGGATCTTGACCGCCATGCCAGCACGCAGATGGCCATTCACAACCGGCAGGGTGCTGAATTCTTGCAACGGGAAGGCTTTACACGGGTGGTGCTGGCGCGGGAATGCTCCCTTTCGGAAATCAGGCGCGTGGCGGATACGGGGCTTGAAACCGAAGTATTCGTTCACGGGGCCATGTGCGTTTGCGTAAGCGGCCAGTGCCTCTTTTCCAGCATGGCCGGGGGCCGCAGCGGCAACCGGGGCCGATGTGCCCAGCCCTGCCGCAAGCTGTATGATTTTAACGGACGCAGCGGCTATTGGCTTTCTCCCCGCGACATCATGCTGCGGGACAAGCTGCCGGAATTAATGGCGGCCGGTGTGCACTCCCTGAAGATTGAGGGGCGGCTCAAGCGCCCGGAATATGTGGCGGTGGTAACACGCGCTTACAAAAAGGCGCTGGATGCTTTGGCGGAGGGTAGATTTACACCCGCCGATGAAAGTGAAAAAGAATCCCTCCGGCAAATATTTCACCGGGGCGGGTTCATGACGGGGTATGCGGGCGGCATACAGGATGCGGGCGTGATCGATTCTGACCGCCCGGGTCACGGAGGGATTATGATTGGTCGCGTTACGGGCATAAAGCCTGGGCTTGTCCAGGTGAAGCTGGAGAAGGATCTGCACAACGGAGACGGACTTCAGTTTCAGGGCAAGCGCGATTCGGAGGTCACCTATTCCGGACCGGAGCAGAAGGCCGGGGATACGGCCCTTGTGAGGCTTCGAGAGGGCGTCCAGCCCCAGGTAGGCGATCAGGTGGCACGCTTAACCGATGCCGGGCAGCTTATGCAGGCGATGCTTTACAAGGCACCTCACATTCTGGTGGATGCCGTGCTTCACGCAAATCCGGGGGAAGAGGCCGTACTGACCGTAACCGACGGTCAAACAACGGCGCAGGCAACGGGAGAGGCAGTGGCCGCGGCTCAATCAAAACCCCTGACGGAGGAAAACGCCCGGCGGGCGCTGAACAAGACAGGCGACACGCCTTTTGCCCTTCGGGACTTTCGCTTGATTGGCAACAACGGCTTTCTGCCTGTGTCGGCCTTGAACGCCCTGCGCAGGGAAGCGCTTTTTGATCTGTATGAAAAACGGTCTGCCAGCTTTGCAAAGCGTATCAGGTCTTCCTATCCCCTTGCGGAGGCGGCCTTCCCAAATCAAAAACCTGACGTGCCGGGCTTGCTTGTCAAAAGCAAAGACGCATCCCTTTCGCATAAGCTGTTGGATATGGGTGCGGATGCCTTCCTGTACGCGCCGGAGGTCTACACCGAAGCTGCGTTGAATGAGGCCGCCGCCCTGTTGCCCAAGGGCACCTGGCTTACGCTGCCCATGCAAGCGAATGCCGATACGCTGGAATTTTTGAAGGATTGGGCAAATGAACACAAGGAGCTGCTTTCCGGCGTGGTATTGGGGAGCATCGGGCAGGCAGGCGCAGGATTTGCCCTGCCCATGGCATCAGGCGAGGGTGTGCCTGTCATGAATGGCCGGACGGCGGCGGAGCTTGACCGGCTGGGCATTGCATGGCAGACGGTGTCGCCGGAACTTACCGAAAAGGAAATGCGTCAATTGCCTTTGGGCCAAATTCCTTTTGTGATTTCTGTGTATGGGCGCACCCGGATGATGACGCTGAACCATTGCCCAGCCCGCACCGCACTGGGGCTTCATGCCGGCCATGAAAGCTGCCGGCTGTGCGAGCAGGGTTCCAATGACAGCCTGCTGGGCAAGCGCTTTGCCGATGGGATGGATCACGAATTTCCTCTCTTGCGCACCCGGCTTCCGGAAGGCTGCATCATTCAGGTATACAATACCCTGCCCCTGAACCTTAGTGCACAGTCGGACAAGCTGCGGGGTATGGGTTGGCTTGTGACCTTCACCACCGAAACGGCAAGAGAGCAGCTTGATATCACAGCCTGCTTCGCCGCCTTGCGCAAGGGGAAACCCTGCGATTCCTCCCTGCCTGCCGGTACTTCCGGACACTTTCGCCGGGGTGTGGAGTAGCCAGGGGACGCTGTCCCCTGGAC
>JAEZLW010000057.1 GCA_023415145.1 Bacillota bacterium
ATCTTTTGCTCATCCAGCGGAAACAATGCCACCTGACTGAAATACTGCACATCTCCCTTGAACTCCATCTGCACACGGAAACGGATGACACCATCCTGATAGACAGGAATGATCTTTTTGCCGGTCAATTCCACTTCCACCGTGGCATGTTCCTCTCCATAGGGAACGCGGTAGAAAAACACCGGCTTTTCAGCCAGCATGAAAACAAGTCCTCTGGCATCTTCCACCGGGATGAACCCAACATTCTTACCATCACGAAAAACGGAATACCCCACCAATGTAAGCTGCTTGTTCTCAAGGCCGATGCAGTGGACAACAAAACCGCGCTTGCTCAGGATGTCTTCCACATAGCTGGCGGTGGTTTTTGCAAAAGTGAGGCCGTTATTGCTCAGGGATATCAAATTGTCGTCTATCGAGTAACCGCTGGGCGTTTCGTTTTCATTTTCAGCTTCAATCAAAACCGCTATATCATCCCTGGTCGTTGTCAGCGTAATTTTTTGGCGGTAGGTAAAATCTTCTCTTAATCGGAACAGATATTCCGGCAAATCGTTTTTCGACGCGTTTTCCGTAATGATCAGTGTGCGGGTTGTACCAAGGTACAGCGGCTTATCCACTTTTGCTTCCAAACTGTCCCGCGCTTTCACAAAGCTGGGGCCGCTTCCCTTAACGAATGTGACCTTGGGTCCCGAAGTGCCTCCATTCGACCCTGCTGGTGTGATTTTCGGAATTTCAATGATGAACGTGAATTCCTCACCCTGTTTGTCCAGAATCACCAACGTGAGAAAGTTTTGGTCATTGATGTTAATGGCATCCCAGCAGCCGGTGACAAGCAGGATGACAGCCACCAGCAGCAACATGAGCTTACTTCGTTTTTTGACCAAGGCCTCTCACCTTCGCAATCACAAGCAATAGAGCTGGGATGAGGAATGCGGCAATCATCCCCAGGATGGGTATCACAGCCTCGAAATACTTATTCGAGTCTTTTGCAGTTTGCCCGATTCTGCTCAGGGTTATAATCAAAACACCAAGCACCAGCACAATGAGTTTGCGGCTCACCTTTGAAAACAGCCTTGCGGCATATTCCACCAAAGCCAGGTAGACAACGCATACCCCTGCCACCAGGCCAAAAAAGCCCACGGTCAGATACAGTATTTCGACCCTTTCAAGTACAGGGATATTGACCACCTTGATGGCTTCTATCAGCGCGTGGCTGTAGTTTTGTATATTATGGATGCCCAGCATCATAAAGCTGGATTCCACGGCCAGAATATAGAAAAATCCGATAAAGAGCATCGTAAAAAAAGCTGTAACAGCCGCCTTTTTCCCGTTATGCTTCCCAAAGGGAACAATGGCCAAAATTTCTACGCCAAGAAAAGATAGAATGGTATCCTTGCTGGCCGCAAGGTACCGCACCGCTTCAGACGGCCGGAACAATGGCAGTATATTGCTTATGTCGCCCTGTAGAAGCATAATAAAATGAACAACAAAGGCGGCAAGCAAATAAACAGGCCCGATGATTTCAATAAACCGGACAATGCTGTTGACCCCCTTGTACGCCATACAGCCGAAAACCGCAACGCCGGCAACAAGCATCGCCCAATCAGGTGTCTTGGGAAAAAACTCGGCTTTCAGTAAGTAAGTCAACTCAACATTGAGGAAAACGGAAATCAATAAAAAGTATAAGGCAAAAAAAATGGAAAGGACATAACCGAAAAACTTGCCTACGATCTCCTGGCTGTAGTCAAAAAGCATCCTCCCCGGAAATTTGTTGCCCAGGCGGACAACAAGCACAGCAAGCAGCGAAAAAACGGCAGTCATGATCAATATAGGCACCCATGCCCCTGTGCCTGCTTTCTCGGCCAATACCTTGGGTATGCTGATGAGGGTGTAGGTAGTCAGCGTCAGGTAGAGCAGGAAGAAGATTTGGCGGTTTGACACATCGCTTTTCATGTTCCTTGCTCCTCCCCGCAGAATGGATATATTCTTGACCGTTTTTGCCTTTGATATCCTGTGCGGCACAAAAAGAGGCCTCCGCACGATTCACGGAGGCCAATCTGTATCAATTGTTTGTTTGAGCCTGAAACCCTATGCGTCCCTGCGCCATACCACCACACCGGTTCCCTGCGGGACCTCACCGTCTGTAAGGGTGGGATTCAGCCCCAGCAATTGCTGCCTGGGCACACGGTAGCGCTTGGCAATATCCCAGAGCGTATCGCCCGGCTGGGCAAAATACAGGCTGATTCCCCCGGTAGGTATGGACGCATCCTGGTTCTTGACATCGGATACGATCCTGGCATCTGCCCTGCGGCAGCCGTCCACCATCAAGTGCAGGATGTATTTCATCTCCACCCGGTCACTGGTGATGGTCGCCACATCAATGTTTCCCGCCTCCAGTGTCAGCCAGTCGTTGGGCTCCGCTTCGCAGGCAAATGCTACGCGGAATGGTTCCTCCTGGTTCACTGTCACAGGCACATCCGAATCGTCCGTCATGTACAAAAGCGTTACTTCCAGCAAGCCCTCGGCATTCAGCCGGCCGCCAATCTGCTCCCAACCGGTCAGAATTGGCCTGGCGAACCCCGACAGCATCGTCCTGGCAGGGGGGCTGCCCTCGGGCAACATAATCACCACTTTGCCGCTTTCGGCCGTTTGATACCTTGCGTTGCCCACCCGGTAGGAAAGCGGCCTCACCGTCAGCGAGAGTGCGTCACCCTGGGTGGTGTATGCGTCTTTCCATACGGTGGCCGTTTCTTTTTTGTCTACGGAGGCCGATACGCCAAGCAGCACCTCCGCCCGCAGGATGCGGCCCGTATCCCCGCCATCCTGTGAAAGCACTGCCACATCCTTCACCGCCACCTTGCCGGTTAAAAGATCACCCCGCTGGCCGCCCAAGTCAACAGCCTGCTCAAAGGGCAGCGTATGACGGGTCAGCACCAGCGGGCGGGAAGGCATGTTGGAAGCATGGTATACCTCCAATTGTACCGTGCCAGTCACATTGGCCTTGCCTTCGCCCCCGGATACTTCCTGTACCGTAGCCTGGGCGGTTCCATACAGCGTTTCCCGGATATCCAGCGCATTGGGCAGGTCAAACTCATCCCTCAGCAGCGTTTCCGCCGTTCCCTCGCCCACGGTACGCTGCAGCGTCAGCGTCTGGCTGAGCCCCTCCAGGCCGGGCATATCCTGCATGCCGGTGACCACCGCTGCGGGAGTGGCGGACAGAACCCGCGCATCCAGCGCCAGAATGCCCCTTAGTGACAGCCGTCCATTATAGGCGGAAGCCTCCGCGTGCTCCACCTGGCCGCCTGCCTGGGCAATCATCCTGGGCGCTGCGTCTTTGACCTCAACGGCGTGGCTGAATTCGGTGGATGCTTCCAGCGCTGAGATTTTGGTGGGATCGCCCTGGGTGTACAGCACATGAAAGACAACCTTCCCCTCAATGGCAACCCGGTCGGTCAAAGCCTCCGCCCCGGTGATGACCATCATGGCGCCGGTCTGCAGCACATGGGCTTCCTCCCTAAGGCCGCCAGGCAGGGTAATTTCCCCTTCCACTGACGCCTGCCCCTTCCCGCTGCCTACCAGCCTTTCCAGCTCCACGTTTTCGCGCAATATCCGTAATTCCATATTATTGTCCCTCCCAGATTGCATCAATCTGGTGATGCATATGCGAAATGACTCAAGAAAATGATATATCGGTTACTTGATTTTCACTTTTCTCCTGTACCCCTTCGCATTATCCTATGCCGCACTTGACTTTCTCAGGCTTACTGCCGAAAATTACTATATGAAAAAGCAGGGTGGCAGCAATTGCCCCCTGCATGTCTTCCAGGATATATCATAACAAAAACGAATTCTAGTTGATAAGAATTGGTATGCCTTATCTGGCCAAACGATGATCGGTGTTATACGAGCGCTTACTAAACGCCTCTACTGCTGTAATGAAAGCTCTCCCGGGGAGCAACGAGGGGCCGAAGCCCCTCGTTTGAAATCGTGTCGGCTGGCTTTGCCAGCCGCGCGGGTTGCTTGCACAGCAAGCTTTCCTTACACTTTTTGCCGGCCGTGAATGAAGTGAACAGGCAAAAAGTGCGGAAAGAAAAAATGACTTGTCATTTTTTCGAAACGTTATGCCGTCCTTTCCATCGAAAGCTTGTCGGCAATCATGGCTACAAATTCGCCGTTGGTTGGTTTGTCCTCCTTGGATGCCACCTTGCAGCCAAAAGCGCGGTTCAGCGTTTCAATGCGGCCACGGCTCCAGGCCACCTCAATGGCATGGCGGATCGCCCGTTCCACTTTGCTGGCGGTGGTGTTGAACCTGCGGCCAATGCCGGGATACAGTTCCTTGGTGATCCGGTTGATGACATCCGGATTGTCAATCACCATTTTTACCGCCTCTCGCAGGAACTGATACCCTTTGATGTGGGCGGGTATGCCTATGGTCAAAAACAGGCTGGACAAGCGCTCATCCAGAGACTGGCCATGACCCATGGTGGTGGCCCGCACAGGCTCCAGGCTGCGGACAGGCTGGCCGGCAATCTCCCGGATACGGGCTGCCAGCACCTGCACTTCAAAGGGCTTGACCATGTAATACCTGGCGCCCAGGTCCACCGCTCGCATGATGAAATCGTCCCGGCCCAGAGCCGTAAGTACAATCACCTGCGGCATGGGATCCAATGGCCGCTGGCGCAGCTCTTCTAAAAGGGCATAACCATCCATCTGAGGCATGATGATATCCATCAGCAGGATGTCCACCGATTGTTCAGACAGGATCTGTAATGCCTCCACGCCGTTGGATGCCTGCCCGACCACGGTGATTCCTTCCTGTTTTCCTAGAAAGTCTGCCACCAGCCTGCGCAGCTCCGCATTGTCGTCCACCAGCAATACCCGGATACCGTCCATGTGCTTACCACCCTTCCACTCATTTGTATCCTTTATTTCATATAGATTACTATTAATCGTGGTTGATGTGGGAATTCTGGAGTATTTGGGCTTTTTTTCATCATATGCGTGCATTATAGCATATAATTGCTATCCCTAGTAGCATTTGACAAAAAAAATCCAATATGACAACATATTTTACAATATTACACAATACGACGCAGTATTCGCATGCTTTGCACGGTCTTTCGCGGAAAATCGTTTATACTACCGGCATCTGAACAAAAAAGGCCCGCTTCAGAACTTGTGTGTCCGAAGCGGGCGTAACCGTTACGGTATGTACCGGTGTGATATGGCAGTAACGACTCCATTCGTCAAATCATACTGCAGAATAATGCGGTAGCCCTCCAGGGTGGTTCGGGTGTATTGGATGCTTTTTTGCTTTTCCGGCGTAAGCTTTACGATGCCCTCGCCTTTTTCGTCAAAATACAGGCTCCTGTCACCATTTTGGCTTTCAGGTTGACGCATGTCCCTGAATTGATCAGTCACATCTTTTTCAGTGGACCCGATTCTTGTGTTGCGGGGCGCCGTAAACTTATCCTGCGTCTGATATACTTCCACCACCAGCCACTTTCCGTCGACAAATGCTACAATGCAATGGCCCCAGCCATAATTCAGTTTGTAGCATTCCCCCTCAATATTCCTGACGGTCACGGCTTCCTTGGAATTTGGCTGTCCGTTTTCCTGCGTAAACACTTCCTGCGTCGTTTCAAGAAGCTTGAAGCCCGGGATAACATCCTCCTCGTTGTACATCATTTGGTATTTTACATTGTTGATCTTGTAACCAACCTCCATCACGTTGGAGGTTTTGCCATACTGATTCACCGCGATGGCCTTCAGCGTTACCTTCCCGCCAGGCAAATAGATGGGGTCCCCCGTGTAGCGGGGAGAGTTCAAATCGGGGGTTTTGCCATCCAGGGTATAGTACATGGTGATTTCCTTGTCTTTTCCTGTATAACGCAGCCAAACCCGCTGCTGCCGTTCATACGTGTTGGGAGCAAGGCTGGCCTTTGGTGCATCGGGAGAAGGCAGAACGATGCTGTAGGTTACATCCAAAGGATCGCTGAGCAGATCCCCGCTGACGCATACAGCCCGCAGCCTATGCTGCTGAACGCCATTGATTTCCTTTAGCAGTATCGTGCCCTCATAGGGAACGGCTCCCTTGGGGAACTCACCATCACCGATCATGTACAGGATATCATAATCCTGGGGCGAGGTGAGATTCACCTGCTTGTCCTCCGTATAGCGGCCCGCGGGCAGGTCTGTCTCCGGCATTTTGGGCAGCGTTTCATCCCGCTGATGACGAAATGAAATTTGTCCCGTTTTTTCATAGGCCAGCTTCATCAGTTCCGCCGCCTCCGGGGTACGGTCTGCCAAAATAAGCAGTCGAATCTGGTTGCGGTACGCCTCGGGCCGCTCGGGGCTGACTTCCTCATACAGCCGTACATACAGCGCTTGGGCATCCTCAACTCTCCCGGCGGCCTCCAGCGCGGCACTTAAGGAAAGCAGCCCATCCACATTGTCCGGGTTCTTTTCATCCGCCGTTTCAAAGGCCTCAATGGCTTGATGGATGAGGCCCCTGTCCATGTATTCCTCGCCCACCTGCCAATAGGCCTGGGCGGAAGCGTCACGGCCCATGCGGGCCAGTACCATTTGCCCGGCAGGCGTTCGGGTGAGATAAAGCAATCCGCCTACGATTCCAAGAAGAAAAAGGACAGTCAGTGCCGCAAGCACATGCATCCAATTGACCATGTGCTTTCTAACCGGGTGCACCTTTTCCTGACGGATGCGCAGCTTGCGCACCTCGTGTTCAGACACCCTTGGAATGCCGCGCCTGCTTTGGGGCCGGCCCGCATCCTCCCCAAAGCGCTCCACTCCCCGGCGCCTCTGCGGATTCCTATCCTCCCGGTACATTCTGGGCACATCCCGGGCCGAATCCTTCCGGGCCGCCGCTTCGTTTTTGGGCTCAGTGCGGCTGCTGCCCATCAGCGGCGCAGTGCTGCCTGAGGCCCGGCCCTGGCGGATTCCACGAACCCCCTGTTCCGGCTGGGGCTTTCTTTTCAGCAACGTGCCGCATCCTTCACAGGTGATGGCATCGTCTGTCATATAGGCCCCGCATTTTTCACATAGCATCGGCGTCCCTCCTTTCGGTGGCTATTCCAATACAGGCCTTGGCCGGTTGTTTACCGGACGTCCGTTTATGACCAGGTCAAAGGAGCAGTTCAAAAAGGCGGCGGCTTGTTCGCACATGATGATCCGGGCCAAATAGATCTGTAAATATTCCAGTACGGATGATGTGTCGTCCATGGTCAGCTCATGGCGGATGACCCTGTTTTTTCTGTCTACGGTGACGTTGTTTTCCATGATGGAAAAGTTCACCCGGTCATGCACGTCATTGGGGTCAGCCCTGCCGCCCCGGACCCTGGTACGGTGTGCGTCGCTTTTGTCGCCGATCACCAATGCCGCGCTCACGGCGCTGGAGATGGTACCGCTCTGCTCCTCATGGTTGCCCACGGCGGTAATGATCTCCATCACATCGCAAATATCCAGGCCTGCCTCGCGCAAAAGCGGAAACAGCAAAATGGCGCCATTGGGGCCATGGTCATGGCGGTTGACTGAATTGCCCACGTCGTGAACCCAGCCGGCAATGGCGGCCAGCTCCGCCTCCCTGGGGGAATAGCCAAGTGCCTTCAGTACCGCAGATGCGGTTCGGCTGACATAGCTTACATGCCGCGGGCCATGATCCGTATAGCCAAGCGCTTCAAGGTACCGGTTGCCCGCCTTGATAAGCGCCTTGATGTTTTCATTCTGCTTGATTTCCTGTAAGGTGACCATTCCATGCCTCCTTTCGCTTCCCGCCTCCACCTTGCCCATTCCCGCCACAGGCGGGGGCAGGGTTACGGCGCCGGCAAAGCCGGGCGATACGATTTCAATTGAAGGGGCTCTGCCCCTTCAATGCATCCCCGGAAGCGTGCCCCCACTCCGCCTCAAATCCCGCGCAAATGATGTAATCATTTTCTCGAAATGCTACTGCATTTTTAGCATGGCGTCGTAACCGGGATCGTCTTGAAAATCCCGCTCCGGCGCGTCACCACCCAGGCGCTCGATGGCATTGCGTATCTCAATGAAGTCCAGGTACGGCAGGTTTTGCTCCCCCGCGGCTTTCAAAAGCGCAGGCAGCGCCCGCTCGTCCGCCAGCCTGCCCAGGTATCCGGCAAAGAGAGCCCGGCGTTTTTTGTCTTCCTCAAAAAACTTCAAGGAAAGCTGAAATACGGTTTCGTGACCGGGATAGGCTGTCAGAACATCCAAAAGCGCTTCCTGGCCCGCCCTGTTGCAGTTGTTCAATGCTTCCAGCATGTCCGGCAAGGCATCCCGGCCCATGGCTGCCAGGCTCTCCAGGGCGTTGTCGCACAGCTCATCCTTCTGGCGGCGGTTTACTTGCCAGGCTATGTACAGCGCCATTGGCGCTTTGCTCTCCATTTCCCGCAAAAGGCCCACCGCCGTCATTCTCGCTTCCATGGGCGCGGATGCATCCTCCAATAGCGCCATCAGGCTGGGCTCACAGCTTTTATGAAGGCCCAGTATCCTTTCCTGCAACGGGTCAGGAATGGGTACGCGCTTCACACAATATTCCCGCATCCAGCCAACCAGCTCCGCCGCGTCAGAGTACTGTTCAAAAAACGTCCCTGGCGCAGCCCCGTTCAGCCAGGATGCAGGGGTATTCAAAAACCGCAAATAGACGCCGGGCATGTCGCCTTCCATAGCCTCAAGCGTTTTGTAATCGCGGCTGTGCTCCTTCACCCACTGGGATGTATATTCCGCGAAATGCTTGTCAAAGTCTATGCACTTCATGAATTTTCTCCCTCCCACGGATACAAAGAATTAGGTTGAGCCCTTTGAATGAGGCGGATCACCCGCTGGATGCGCCGGATGGAGATAGGCAAATCACGCACTACAGCTTCGATCTCTCTTTCCCGGCCTTCCCGATGCAAATACAAAACCTCAAAAGCCTTCACCCATTGCAAACCACTCTCCCCCGACGCCTCCTCCCGCATCATGCGGGGCAGCGCACGGTAAAGCTTCGCCGCAAAGAAGGCCGCGTCACGGCTGCTGCCCCATCGTGCCGTTTCCTTCAGAAACAATTTCAGAAAGGACCGCCATTGCGGAACGCCGCGCAACTCCTTTGGAACGCACTGCACCTGGGTGATCCGCCGCCTATAGGTTAGCACATATGGCATGGGTTCCCCCATACGGTTGAGCAAAAGCACAGCCCGGCGCTTTATTTCCTCCGGCAGGGTGTCGTCGGTAAGCAGCTCCTTTACAAGGCCCGCAGATTCCGGCCCAACGGCAGCCAGCACGCCAAGCAATGCGCCTAGCAATCGTTCATCCGGCAGGGTAAAGGCCCAGCGCACCATTTTCTTGAGCGTGTCGTCCCTTCGCCAGCGGTCCCGCAGCGATTCCTCCCCACCGGAAAGTGCAGCGGCAATCAACTGTAAACGGCGCTGGTTTTCCTCCCTGGGCAGTATGGGATGATAGCCAAGTGTTTGTTTTCCATCGTCCTCGCCGCTATGCACTTTTTCACAGAGGCTGTGTCCGTACTCCGCCAGCAGGTTGTCCGGATCGATCTGCAAAATTCTAAGCCACAGCGCTTTGGCCTTATGATAATGACCAAGATTGAAGTAGGCTACAGCCAGGCTATGGAGCGTGCCAATGCGAAAGGGTGTCCAATGGCTACGTGCCTGCAAAAACTTCAGAAGCAGCTCCCTTTGGTCAAGCTGGCTTGCCGTATGGCAAAACAGAAGCTCTTCATAGGGAGAATCGCACCACTTGGCGGCTTCCTGCAAAAGACCGGCCGCAGCCCGGGGTTTTTTCAGCATCCAAAGCGCACAGCACAACGAACAGCGGGCCTGCACGCTTTGCTTATCACGGGCGCAGGCAGCTATGGCGTGACGCAACGCTTCCTTCAATTTACCTTCCGACAGGAGGGACAGGGAAAGCATGGTACGCACCCTGGTCTCTTCCCTGGAAATGCGCAGCGCACGCTTCAAATGCTCTGTGGCCTTGTGGGGCCTGTCTTCGGCAAAAGCCTTCATCCCCCGGCGGATGAGCAGCTCACCCCGGCTGTTTCCCTGTCCCACATCCACCCCGGAGAGCATTTCCAGCATATCCCTGGCTTCGTCGGCATAGGGCCCTTCCGGAGCCAGGCGCAGGTAGTGGATCAGCGCGTCCAGTGCTTCCTCGTTCTTTTGCAGGCCATAATCATTGCAGGCCAAACCATAATAGCACTCCGCCAGATTGGGGTCACGGCTTAGCAGCCGGTATAACAGGCGGCTGGACTGCTCAAAGCATTCCATTTCGCTGAGTGTTTCCGCCAGGTCCATTTGAATTTCCACATTGTCCGGCTCCTGGCGCGCTGCGCTGCGCAAAAGCTCCACCGCTTCGGGAAACCGCAGACTCCGGCGGTTGTCCATGGCCCTTCTATGCCAGTAGTCGGTGGAGCGCGCAAAGGGCACCACATCACCGTGACGGCGGGATATACTTACGTCTTTCATCATAAATCTCCGGCGGGGGTTAACCTGCCTCTCAACATCTATCCCTGTATCATAGTCCTCAACGGGAAGCCTGTATCACAAGTGCCCGTAGATCCTCTGTAGTAAATGCATAATGGCTGTGGCAAAAATGGCAGCCCAGCTCTGCCCCCTTGTCCTCCGCAATCAACTGGTTCAGCTCCCGCCTGCCCAGCGCCACCAGCGAACGCTCCATGCGTTCGCGGCTGCATCCACAGGCATAACGCAGGGGACGCTTTTCCAAAATGACTGGGTTAAGGCCCCGGAACCAATCCACTGCCAGCTGCTCAATGGGTGCATAGTTCAGTTCATTGCTGATGGTGGCAAACATGGGCGAGCGAAGCTCCAGCTGGTCCAGCGTTTCCTCCGTGCAGCCCGGCATCGGCTGCAACAAAAGCCCGCCCGCCTGTAAAACACGTTCCCCCGCCACCAATACGCCCAAAGCCACCAGGGAAGGCTGCTGCTCGCTCTTGGCAAAATACAGCGTGAAATCCTCGGCGATTTCGCCAGACAAAAGCTCTACCTGGCCGATGTACGGCTCCCTGAGCCCCATATCCTTGACCACTGTCATGCGCCCTTCCCTGCCCACGGCTCCGCCCACATCAAGCTTGCCGTCTGCCTTTGGAGGAATCTGTACATTCGGGTTATCCAGGCATGCCTTCACTTCGCCGGGTACGGACACAGCCACCAGCGTTCCGGCCGGTCCACCGCCTTTCACCGTAACGGTGACGGAGTCCTTCACCCCTTTGAGCATGGCCCCAATCATGGCAGTGCCGGTCATGAGCCTGCCCAATGCCGCCGTGCACACAGGCGTTGTGCGGTGGATGTCCGCCGCTTCCTGGCAAAGCTGCCTTGTGGTGCAAAGAAGCACCCGGGCCTGCCCGTCCATCAGGGAAATGTGAAGCAGTTCATCCTGCTGATTATATGATGGCTGCATCATCTTGTGATTCCTTCCGACAAATTCAACGATTTTCAAAGGGTTTCTGTTTCATCGGTAGCTTCTTGGATCCTGGCGCTTCAAGGCAGCCACATGCCAACGCTTTTCATGATCCCCGGGCCTTGACAGGTGGCAGTCGCCGTAAAACGATATCCCGGAGAATCCGGCTTCCCGCAGCCAATTTTCCACTTCCGTCATGGTGTGGGCGCGCTGGCGCTGCCTTTCCTCCAGGCGGCGGTACAGACCGTCGTCCTGCTTGACAAAAATGCACAATTCCAAATCTACCAAACACGTTTTGGGGGAATAATGGTTTTGCCAAAGATACGTGATGTTTGGCAAATCCTCCCCCAGAAGCTGGTTGCCCAGCAAATTTTGCAATTTGTAGGGCGTGGAAATATCAAAAAACAAACCTCCGCCAGGCCGCAGCGCCTGATAGGCGGCCCGAAAAAAATCCTGCACCTGTAAAGGGGTTGTCAGGTAATTCACCCCGTCGCAGGTGCATAGCACAGCGTCCATTAAGCGATGCAGCCTGAGGCTGCACATATCCTGTTTCACAAAGGGGATGGCCGCACCGGCCTTTCTGGCCTTCTGAGC
>JAEZLW010000082.1 GCA_023415145.1 Bacillota bacterium
CGGATGGTCGAATACATGGACTTTGCTCACGGAAGAATCCTCCTTCTCATAATAAACACGCGGCCCGGGGGGCTGCGTGTTCAGATAATAATGGACGGGCGCAAACCGCCTGAAGCGATGCGGAGAAAGACGAATGAAAAAATGAAAACGAACCCAGCCTTTTCAAAAAAGGCATCCTCCCTTTTGCACCAAGGCCCTGGATGCTTCCTTCCATCGTGTCGCGCTTGCGCTCCATCATTTTTTCACGCTCAATTCCCGCTTATTATAGCGTACAATCTGTCCAATGACAACCATTTTAAGAAAATTGTTGAACCTGATTTCTTCAAATACATCCACATATCGCTAAGTAAAGCGGAGTTTGAGTCTGTCCGCGCATGCTTGACAGCAAATTCGGGCAAGAATATAATGGATAAAATGCTGGAAAGGGGATGCCATATGCAGCTTTCGCAACCCGGGAGGCTATTTTTGGGTGTAGTCCCCTGGTATAGCCTGATCATTGTAAGCGCTATCGCATTAGGTGTTTTCTTGTGCGGGAGGGAAGAGAAAAGGCTGGGTTTGCCAAAGGATACCGCTATTGACAGCGTGTTGTGGGCCATTCCTCTTGGAATCATCGGTGCCCGGTTATACTATGTGGCTTTTGCATGGGACCAGTTTTCCGGCAATCTGATACGCATCCTGTATGTGTGGGAAGGCGGCGTTGCAATTTATGGAGCACTCCTGAGCGGTCTTCTGGGAGTGTGGCTGAACGCCCGGCGCAAAAAGATCAATCTTCTTACACTGCTGGACATGTTCGCCCCTTCCGTGGTATTGGCCCAGGCGATGGGCCGCTGGGGCAATTACTTCAACATGGAAGCTTTCGGGGAAGTTGTAACAAATCCCTCGTGGCAGTTTTTCCCATTTGCAGTCTTTATTCCAGGCATAGAAGGCGGTATCTGGCATCTGGCCACTTTTTTTTATGAGTCCGTATGGGATCTTGTTTCTTTTGCGCTGTTAATGGCTTTTAGAAAGCGCATGACGCGGCGAGGCGATGTATTTTTGTGGTATCTTCTTTTGTATGGTGCAGGTCGGGCCGTGGTGGAAGGACTGCGGCTGGACAGTTTGATGTTCATGAACAGCGCCATCCGCGTATCCCAATGGCTCAGTTTTCTTTTCATGGCAGCCGTGCTTGTAGTGTTTGCCCATCGTATGCTCAAAACCGGCTCGGCAATGATCCCATTTATCGCGACACTGGTTTTTCTTGCGCATTCCTTTTATCTATTGTTTGCTGCCCAAAATACGATGCCCTCCTTTGTATGGCCGTGGATGAGCATGCTTGTTTTGCTCTTGTGCGCTTTTTCCATGGTATGGTCTTTGGGCAAAAAAGGTAATGGGAAGCTTAAAACGGCACTTCCGTTTTTACTTTTGACTGCCGCTATCATTGTCTTCCTATACTATTATAGCAGCATGGAAAAGGGACTGCTGGCAAACACAGCTTTCGTTACCCTTGTTTCTCTGTCCTTCCCTGCTGCGGCTCTGGCTATGTATCCGGCCGCATCCACTCCATAATGGTATCCTATTTGTACACAGGAGGCATTTTTATGCGCAATCTTACCTTGATGACGGACTTGTACCAGCTTACCATGATGTACGGTTACTGGAAGCACAACATGCAAAAAAATAAGGCCGTGTTTGACCTGTATTACCGAAGACAGGGGGATGTTACTTCCCATGCCATTGCAGCCGGGTTGGAACAGGCGATTGAATACATTCAAAACTTGTCGTTCGATGAGGAAGATCTGCAATATTTGCGTTCTTTGAAGCTGTTTGATGAGCCTTTTTTACAGGAATTGTCCCATTTGCGTTTTACCGGTGACTTGCACGCCGTACCGGAAGGCACGGTCGTCTTCCCCGATGAACCGATTGTCAGGATCTTTGCGCCCATCATGGAAGCCCAGTTCATCGAAACAGCACTGCTGAACATCATCAATCATCAGACGCTGATTGCCACCAAAGCGGCCAGGGTTTGCCAGGCAGCCCACGGCGGCAGTGTGTTGGAGTTTGGCTTGCGCCGTGCCCAGGGGCCTGACGCGGGTATTTATGGTGCACGGGCCGCCATCATCGGCGGGTGCAGCGCTACCAGCAATGTGCTGACCGGTCAGCTTTTCGGCATCCCTGTCAAGGGCACACACGCCCATAGCTGGGTCATGTCCTTTGGAAGCGAGCTGGAGGCATTTCGCGCCTATGCCGAAACCTTCCCCAACAGCTGCCTTTTGCTGGTGGATACTTATGATACGCTGCGCAGCGGCGTACCCAACGCCATCACTGTCTTTCAAGAACTGAAGGCAAAAGGCCACGAGCCTGTAGGCATCCGCCTGGACAGCGGCGATTTGACGTATTTGAGCCGTACGGCCAGAAAAATGCTGGATGATGCCGGGTTCGAAAAAGCAAAGATATTCGCCAGCGGCGATCTGGACGAGGATGTAATCTGGAACCTAAAAGCCCAAGGTGCACAAATCGACGTATGGGGTGTAGGCACGCGGCTTATCACCAGCCAGGATAATCCGGCACTGGGCGGTGTATACAAGCTGGCAGCGGAAGAGATCGATGGTGTTCTCCATCCCAGAATCAAGATTTCGGAAAACCCGCAAAAAATCACCAGTCCCGGCCTGAAGGTACTCTATCGTGTCTACGATGGAGAAACGAAAAAAGCTGTGGCAGACCTGATCGCCCTGGAAGAAGAAATATACGACACGTCAATGCCGCTGCGCCTGTTTGACCCGGTAAATACCTGGAAGACCATGACCGTTACGAATTACATCCTTCGTCCCCTGCTGGTTCCCGTTTTTTCATCCGGCAAGCTGGTGTACGAATCCCCCACCCTGCTTCAGATACAAGCCTATGCCGCCCGGGAAATGGATTCCTTCTGGGGCGAATACAAGCGCTTACAGTCTCCCCATCGCTACAAGGTGGACTTGAGCCAGCCGTTATATGATATGAAGCAACGTCTGCTTTCAGCCAGCAGCAAAGCCGAATGAACGCAAAGAGTGAAGGAGGCATCGCCATGCCGGTCACCGCATGGAAAAACAGCATGTACCGGCTGGCTTTGCCTTTTTTGGGGCTGCGAGTGAAGGGACATGCACAAAGCGGAGATTCAAAGATAAAAGAGAAGGATCTTGAACAACTTGAAACCATCTTTAGGCGGCATCATGTGGTTGGCGGTTGTTTGCAATTGATCAAAAATGGCTCTCTGGGACCGTTGGTAGCCTACGGATATAAACGGCTGCCGAATGAAAAAGTTGCTTCAGATACCGTTTTTCGTGCCGCCTCCATCACAAAAATGGTGACTGCCGTCGGTGCAATGATGCTGGCGCAAAAGGGCATGCTTGATCTTCAGGCACCAGTGGAAGCGTATTTACCCTTTCCCGTGCGCAATCCCTTTTTTCCGGACAAGCCCATCCTTGTAATGCACCTGTTGTCCCATACGTCCAGCCTGTGGGACGGTCCTGGCTACGAAAAAGCGCTTGTTTCCCCTGTTCCCCTTTCCACGCTTGCCGCTGATCCCCGGAATTACTTGAATTCCATACCGGGAGAGGTCTTTCGCTACAGCAATCTGGCTGCAGGCATGGTTGGCAGCGTCATGGAGCAAGTTTCAGGCCGCAGCCTGGAAAAGTTGATGCTGGAAATGGTATTTGAACCGCTTGGCATGAAGTCCGCCTATACTTTGAAAACGCTGCCGAATGTAAAGCAGGTTGCCAGTATATACCGTGTTCTGCCGCAAGGTAACGGGGAGCCTTTGTTCGATGCGGAAAAGCGGATTGAAATGGCGGATGATTTCAATGAGCCTTCCCCGGAGTATCATTATCTACCTGCCGCCGGCAACCTGTTCACCGATGCTGCCTCGCTTGGCAAACTTGTTTGTATGATGGCATCTGGCGGAAACCCGCTTTTATTCAGGGACAGCATACGAAAAATGCAGACGCCGGCTGCTTCCTATGGAAAAAACGCGCCGCATGCCAAACACTGCCTGGGGCTTATTGCTGTGAACGACCCTGCGTTGCGTTCGGGAATGCTGTACGGTCATCAGGGCTTCGCGTACGGTGCGGCGGAAGGCTTGTTTTATGAGGAAACCACCGGAAATGGATTTGTTTTCTTAAACAGCGGAGCCAGCGAAGCACGCCAAGGCCATCTAGCCCTCGTCAACCGGGATTTGATACAGTGGGCGCTTAGCCCGGGAGGAGGCTACGCATGGATGTGATTTTAAGCGTTCGCCGCCTGAAAGGGAAGGTACGGATTGCTGCTGATGGGGGGCAGGATTTCCTTATCCCCCATTCTGTTTATAGGAGACAGCCGCTTTCCCAGGGGGACATCCTGGATTTGGACGCTTATTTTCAAAGCCTGGCACCGCTTTTGTACCGGCATGCCCTGGACCATGCTGTGAAGTATCTTTCTGTACGTGCCCGCTCCTGCAAAGAAGTTGAAACAAAGCTCCGCCTATATGGCTATCCTGATGATACGGTAAAGATGGTACTCTTCAAACTGGAACAAACAGAACTGCTGGACGATTCAGCTTTTGCTGTGCAATGGACGCAGGCACACTGTGAAAAGGGCTTGGGGAAAAAGAACATTGCCAGAACGCTTCGGCAAAAGGGGATTTCCAGTGAAACTGTCCAATCGTCTCTTCAGGATGTGGATGATACACAGCAGCTTATAAAGGCCAAGGAGCTGATACAAAAATGGCTTCCCAGGTACAGGGATGAAGACAGCCGAGACGCTGTCAAGAAACTGATGCAAGCTTTGGTTCGCAGGGGATATGACTGGGAGATTGCCAGGAAGGCAGTTGGTTTTTTGAGTGAAGAAAGCAGATAAAAAAGCAGCCATCCCATTTTTCCGTGATGGCTGCTTTTTTGCATCCATGGTTATTTGCTGTATTTGGGCCTTGCCTGATAGTGGGTGTGCAGCAGTTCATGCGCCTTGTGGCTGTTGGGCTTTTCTAAGAACTCCTCATACAGCTTTTGGACGCCCTTGTTTTCATGGCTCTTGCGCACAGCCTTGTCCTTGTCCTCGCCATACAATGCTGCGGCACGAAGCGCGCCGAGATTCACATCCATGCGCTTTTGTGCGGACACGATTGGCTGGCCGCCGCCGGTGACGCAGCCGCCAGGGCAGCCCATGATCTCAATGAAGTGATATTCCTTTTCACCGCACCGAACACTTTCCAGAACCTTGGCAGCATTGGCGGTACCATGCGCCACAGCCACCTTCAGCGGGATATCCCCAACCTGGATGGTGGCTTCCTTTACGCCCTTCAGGCCACGAACCTGTTCAAATTCGACCTTGGGCAGTTCCTTGCCGGTGACAACTTCATAGGCGGTACGCAGTGCAGCTTCCATAACTCCGCCGGTTGCGCCGAAAATGACACTGGCACCGGTGCTTTCGCCCAGCATGTCGTCGAAATCATCATCCGGCAGGTTTACAAAATCGATGCCGGCTTCCTTGATCATTTTCGCAAGCTCACGTGTAGTAATCACCGCGTCCACATCCGGGTAACCGGCGGCGGAAAGCTCGGGCCTGTCGGCTTCAAACTTTTTGGCGGTACAGGGCATGACGGATACTACGGCGATGTCGCCGGCGTCAATGCCGGCCTTGTTGGCATAGTAGGTCTTGATCATGGCGCCCAGCATTTCATGAGGTGATTTGCAGGAGGACAGGTTGGGAATGAACTCGGGGTAATAATGTTCGCAATACTTGATCCAACCCGGCGAACAGGAGGTGATCATGGGCAGAACACCGCCAGCCCCTAAACGTCCCAACAATTCGGTGGCTTCCTCCATAATGGTCAGATCGGCGGCAAAATCTGTATCAAACACCTTGTCAAAGCCCAGGCGACGCAAAGCAGCCACCATTTTCCCGGTAACACGGGTGCCGATATCCATGCCGAACTCTTCGCCAAGTGCGGCGCGGACAGCGGGAGCCGTCTGCACCACCACATGCTTTTGGGGGTTGTTGAGAAGCTTCCAGGCAAGATCGGTTTCATCCTTTTCACGAAGCGCACCCACCGGGCAGGCCGTGATGCACTGGCCGCAGTTAATGCAGGCCATTTCGCCCAGCTTCATATCCCACGGCGATTCGATCGCTGTTTCAAAACCACGGTTTACCGCGCCAATCACGCCTACGCTTTGTGATTTTGAGCAAGCGGCTACGCAGCGGCGGCAAAGTACGCACTTGTTGTTATCCCGGACGATGGAAGGCGAGACATCATCCACGTTATAGACGATCTTCTTTCCCTCAAACCGGCTTCCGTCTTCCACACCCAGTTCGCGGCACAGCGTTTGCAGTTCACAATTCTGGCTGCGCACGCAGGGCAGGCACTTCTTGTCATGGGTACTCAAAATCAGCTCCAGGTTGAGTTTCCTGGCCTCTCGAACGGCCGGGGTATTGGTCTTCACAACCATATTGGGAGCAACAGGCAGTACACAGGCAGCCTGCAATGCACGGCCGCCGTTATCTACCACGCAGATGCGGCAAGCGCCGATCTCGTTGATTTCTTTCAGATAACACAGCGTTGGGATGTTGATGTGCGCTTTCTTGGCAGCCTCCAGAACGGTGGTTCCGGCTGGGACTTCCACCTTTACGCCATCGATGGTCAGCGACACCAGTTGTTCCATATTGCGTTCCTCCTAGCCGTCAGTTCTTCACGATAGCGCCAAAGCGGCATTTTTCCATACATGCGCCGCACTTTATGCACTTTTGTGTATCCACCACATGCTGTTTGCGAACTTCGCCCGTAATGGCACCGGCCGGGCAAACCTTGGCGCACAGCGTGCAGCCGCGGCACTTGTCGGTGATGACATAGCTTAAGAGCGCCTGGCAGTGATGGGCAGGGCAGCGCTTTTCCTTGATGTGGGCTTCATACTCACCACGGAAATACTTCAAGGTGGAGAGGATGGGGTTGGGAGCCGATTGGCCCAGTCCGCACAGAGCTGTAGCCCTGATGTTCCTGGCCAGCGTCTCCAGCTTGTCAATATCCTCCATCTCGCCCTTGCCTTCCACAATGCGCTCCAGTATCTCCAGCATGCGCTTTGTACCGATCCGGCAGGGAGTGCACTTGCCGCAGCTTTCATCCACTGTAAAGTCCAGGAAATAGCGGGCGATGTCTACCATACAGTCATCTTCATCCAGTACAATCATCCCGCCGGAGCCCATCATAGAGCCGATGGCGGTCAGTGTGTCGTACTCTATGGAAATATCCAGCATCTCGGTGGGGATGCAGCCACCGGAGGGACCGCCCGTCTGCACAGCCTTGTATTGCTTGCCGCCGGGGATACCGCCGCCGATGTCATAAATGATCTCACGAAGCGGCGTGCCCATGGGCACTTCCACCAAACCGGTGTTATTGATCTTGCCGCCCAACGCAAAAACCTTGGTACCCTTGGATTTCTCCGTGCCGATACTTGAGAACCATTCCGCACCGTTCAAAATGATCTGCGGGATGTTGGCATAGGTTTCCACGTTGTTGAGATTGGTAGGCTTTCCAAAGATGCCTTTTACAGCGGGGAATGGCGGACGGGGCCGCGGTTCGCCGCGCTTGCCCTCTACAGACGCCATCAAGGCCGTTTCTTCGCCGCATACAAAAGCACCCGCGCCAAGACGGATATGAAGATCAAAGGAGAAGTCCGTATCGAAAATGTTTTTGCCAAGCAGGCCATATTCCCTGGCCTGTTCGATGGCGATGGCCAGACGTTTGACGGCGATGGGATACTCCGCCCGGACATAGATGTATCCCTCCGAAGCACCGATGGCATAACCTGCGATGGCCATGGCTTCAATCACACTGTGGGGGTCACCTTCCAGTACGGAACGGTCCATGAACGCGCCGGGGTCGCCTTCGTCGGCATTGCAGGCAACATATTTCTGGTCGGCCTGGCTCTGGTAGGTGAATTTCCATTTCATGCCCGTGGAAAAGCCCGCGCCGCCGCGGCCACGCAGACCGCTTTTGATGACTTCATCAATTACCTGCTCCCGCGTCATCTCCGTGAGCACCTTGCCCAGCGCCTTGTAACCATCAAAGGCAATATACTCATCGATGTTCTCCGGGTCAATAACGCCGCAGTTGCGCAAAGCAAGCCGCTTTTGCTTTTTGTAAAAGCCGATCTCTTCCAGCGACTTTGTAATGCTGCTTTCGTGTGAACCATGGTCCACATACACAAGGTGCTGCACCTTACGGCCCTTTAACAGGTGTTCGGCTACGATCTCGTCAACATCCTCGACCTTCACACGGCTGTAAAAGGTTCCTTCCGGATAGACGATCACCACAGGTCCGGCTTCGCACAGACCAAAGCAACCGGTGCGTACCATTTTGATTTCCTTCTCCAGGCCATGTTCCTTCAGCTTTTCCTCAAAGCGCTTGAGCAAATCGCCGGACCCGGAAGCGTTGCAGCCGGTTCCGCCGCATACAAGCACATGAGCGCGATACAGTTCCATATTCCTTCCTCCTCAGGATGCTTATAGGGCATCTTCCGCTGCACCGATGGTAAACCCTTCCACCGGACGGCCATTGACGATGTGTTCTGCCACGATGCGACCCACCATCTCCGGCTTGACGTTGACATATGTTACTTTTTCCTGGCCGGGTACAATCACGTCCACCATGGGCTCCAGACGGCACATGCCGATGCAGCCGGTTTGGGAGACGGTTACGTTCATGAGATTTCTGCGCTTCAGTTCCTCCACAAAAGCCAGCATCACTGGCCGTGCGCCGGCGGCGATACCGCAGGTGGCCATGCCGACCACCACGCGGACGGCGTCCTTTTCTTCTTTGCGCAGCAAGACTTTGTCCAGCGTCCGTTGCCGGATGGCTTCCAGTTCAGCGATGGATTTCATAATCCGTCCCTCCAAAGACTTGTTGGATTTCCTTGTTAAAGGTTGACTGCATCCAAGCGATAACCTCCGGTTCATTCAGCGGAATCCCCTGAAGGATTTCCCGCATGATTCGTGTATCCATGGAGGCCTCCCCGTTGGGAGATGTGATATCAATAATAAAATCAGGCGTTTCGGGGCAGGCAATCACCAGTGCGAGAATGGTTTCGGCCATATCCCCAACAGGCAAACAATCGATGTGATCCAAATGGAAGACGGCGGTGACGGTGGTGCCTTTACCCATCTCGCTTTGAATCGTGACATCTCCGCTGGTTCTTCTGGCGTTTTGCGTGATCAGCGGCAACCCAAGGCCCACTCTGCGCGACTTTCTGGTCGTGGCGAAGGGGTTTTGCACCTGCTCCAACAGTTCCCGGTCCATCCCTATGCCGTCATCTTCCACAGTAAGGATAAAATTTTTCTTTTCATCAACCGTTACGCGTATTTGCACCAGTTTTGCCTGCGCCCTGATACTGTTTTGCGCAATGTCCATCAGGTGCAGCGAAATATCGCGCATGTTTACGCCCTATATTTTGCCAGAATGGTAGGGATGTCATCTGGCGTCAGCCTTCCGTACACCTCATCATTGATCATCATGACCGGTGCCAAACCGCAAGCGCCAAGGCAACGGGTGGCCTGCAGTGTGAACTTTCCGTCACTGGTCGTCTTGCCGACTCGGGTTTTCAGTTCATCCGTCAGTTTGTCCAGCACCTTTTGGGAACCCCTGACATAACAGGCCGTGCCCAAGCAAACGCCAATGACATATTCCCCTCTTGGCTGAAGGGAAAACTGGGAGTAAAATGTGGCAACGCCATATACCTCGCTGAGTGTCGTGCCCAAACCATCCGCGATGATTTGCTGCACATCCATGGGAACACAGCCAAACAACTCCTGTGCTTCCTGCAAAACCGGCATCAGAGCGCCCTTTTCCTCCTGATGCGCCGCTATCACTTGCGTAAGCTTTGCATACTTTTCCGTCAGTTCGGGCATGTAGGGTGCGACCTCCTTTATTCTTTGCACAAGCCAGCGTGGCGACACCTCGCCACGCTTGTAGATATTTTAACATACTTCAGAGGAATTTGCACTCCCAAAACAATGCAAATACAGCTTTTTTGACAAAAAAACCACAAAATAAAAAAGTTCGTAGAAACTCCACAAACTGATGCAATACAACTTAGTTAATTTTTTAACGCTTTTCAATGATCTTACACAGGCATTACACACGTATCACCCAACGCTTTCAAAACCCCGATTGTTGATAACTCCACCACTTCCAGAACCTGCACTGCCTCGGAAATATCTTCCAACCTATGGGCATCTGAGGCGTGCAATATCGTTTTTCCCTGAAGAATGTTTTTTGATACCGGTAAATGAGGCACTACCTCCAGCGTGGGAAAATGAACGTCATCAGGAAGAAAACCAAGGTTCATTAGCAGGCCATTTACACCGCGGTTGATGTGGGCAGGAACGGCCAGTCCACCAAAACGACGGATTTCATGAACGGCATTTTGAAGAGTGAGATCGCTGGCGGAAATGAGCAGGCGGTTCTCCACGCCTGCCAATTCATCCCTTTCATTCATCAACTGCTGTATGCCAAAAAGATGTGGATCGTTTTGGATGTCGGGCAGATGCATATAAAGAAAGTCCCCCATCAACATAGCCTGTTCCATAGTAGGAAAATAGGCCAGCAGGTGGACTTCCTCACGGGTGGTGATCTCCATGCCCGGCAAAAGCACAAGGCCATGGGCCTTGGCGGCTTCATTCACGGCAGGCAGATTTTTGGCAGAATTGTGATCTGTGACAGCTATGGCCTGAAGGCCCTTGATTTTCGCCATGGCGCAAATATTCCATGGCGTCATATCGCTATCCCCGCAGGGTGACAGGCAGGAATGGATGTGCAGGTCCACAAAAATGTTCATGTGCTTACCTTTGTGAAGCAGAAATGCCAACCGCAGCCATTTCTCCGCAAAGCTGATAGGCCGTCTTCCGGCTTTTCAGCACCGGGATATTCTCGCTCTGCGCCTTTTGAATGGAGCTTTCCTCCATTTCAATTCCCTCAGGCACAATGATGCATGAAAACTCCATCAGCAGCGCCACGGCAATAACGTTCAGATGTGTCTGCACAGTTACCCATGCTGTTCCCGGCACGCCGTGGGCCATGACCCAGCTTAACAGGTCGCAAACATACCCGCAGGATACCTCACCTAAAAGTGATACACCGGGGGTAAGGTTTTCAGCATCCAGTATATCCATCAGCTGCGCCACAGTCATGTAAAAGCACCTCCTATTTATGGTTCTGCGCTAGATTCACCATCTGCTGCGCCATAATTTTCAATTGTTCCTTCAGCTTGTGAACACAGTCCATCTCCCTGGCATAACCCCTGACGATATCCTCCGCCAGTGCGCGGCAAGTGGGCGAACCGCAGGAGCCGCAGTCATACCCGGGCAGACCTTTTACAATCTGCTCCATACGCTCCATTTTACGCATGGCTTCCACGATATCCTCATCCAATTGCATAACGCTGTTAGGCAATATGGGTTTTCGGCCATACAGCGGATACTTGTCAAGGATGGATACATCCACCTTGTCATCGGGATGGGTGCCGTCCATGGTTTCGGCCAGCTTTCGCACAGCATTTTTAGCCACGTAATTGTTTTCAAACGTCAGCGGGCCGCCAACACAGCCGCCTGTACACGCGGAGCCTTCAAAAAATTGCAGGTCGTTGAGCTTGTTGTTTTCAATCTCCTCCAGCACGCGGATCACGTTTTCAATGCCATCCACAGCCAGGCTGTTTTCCGGGCAGACAGCGCGGGCTTCTCCGCCGCTGTTGGCCCAGCTCACGCCGTAGGAAGTGGCCGCCGTTGCGTATTCCTGCTGTTGAACCTGTCCTCTTGTATGGCTGGACAATAAGCCATAGATTTCCATGATGGAGATAGCACCGTCCACCGCCGAATTTTCATGACCGATGGGGTTGCGGATTGCAGTGACTTTGGCTGCGCAGGGGGTAATGAAGAAGCAGCCCACGTCCTCCGGCTTTGCGTCATGGCTTTTGCAAAACTCCCGGCGAGCCATAATAGCTGCCAGTTCCATGGGCTGGCGTACATCCACGATGTGAGGGATCAAATCCGGGAAACGCACCTGAATGAGCCTTGTTATGGCCGGGCAGGCTGCAGAAATAAGTGGCTTGGGCACATCATCCCGTCTCAGCTTTTCCCTGATGGCACGTGTTGCCACATCCGCCGCACGTGCCACCTCAAAAACATCGTCAAAACCCATTCTTTTCAAGCCTGCCAGCACCCGTCCAACAGATTGCAGCCCTTTGAACTGACCGTAAAGCGATGGGGCGGGCAGTGCGATTTTGTATTTGAATCTGCTGATGGAAGACAACGGATCCGTTTGTGCCACCTTTGCATGATAGGTGCATACACGAATGCACTCGCCGCAGTCGATGCACCTTTCGTCAATGATGTGGGCCCGTCCATCCCGCACGCGAATAGCCTCCGTTGGGCAGCGCTTCAAACAATTGGTGCATCCCTTGCAGCGTGTCTTGTCCAGGTAGACGGAATGAAACCGCTTTGTTTCCATGCATAAACCTCCAACTTTTTGAAGAGCCCAGACTATAAAGCTTCTTCCAGATCAAACGCCATGCGGATGCTTGTCCCCTCCCCAAGGCGGCTTTCAATATGAAATGTGCTGGCATTTCGCTTCATGTTGTTAAGGCCCATTCCCGCGCCAAAGCCAAGACTCCTGGCATGCTCATTGGCGGTGGAAAAGCCCTCCCGCATGGCTTCTTCAATATCAGGTATACCTGGACCCGTATCGCAAGATGTAAGGTAAGCCATGGGCGGTTCCACTTGAAGCGACAGCGTCCCCCCTAAGCTGTGAATCACCATATTCATCTCTGCCTCATAAGAGGCCACCGCCATACGGCGCAGCACCGGCCCGCCCACGCCAAGCTGTTTGAGGGTGCGCTTGATTGCGGCCGATGCTTCACCGGCCCGCTGATAATCCCCGGCCTCCACAGAATACTCCTCGCAAAACAGCATGTATCACTTTCTCCCAAAATTTCTAGGCATGATCCACTCCGGGCAGCCCGTTTTTGTATAGGATACCACAAACGGTATACGCTGTTTTTGTTGTGGACAAAATCACCAGGTCCAGTGCCCTGGCCTCTTTGAGCATCTCTTCATCCGGCATCTTGCCCCTGGCGAATATGATGCAGTTGATATCCACCATCGAAGCCGTGCGGATTACGTGCAGGTTCGTAAGGCCTGTGATCAGAACCGTGTTTTCTTTTACAAAGGCCAGTACGTCGCTCATCAGGTCGGAACCACAGCCGCTTAATACAATCCGGTCCAAGTCGTTTTCTCCCAGCAGCACCCTGGCGTCCAAGTGTTTGATCATTTCCCTGATAGTCATGTAATTCGTCCTTCCGCATTTGTGTGAAAGGCTATTGTCCAATGCTGAAAAGATACTTTTCCACCCCGGAAAGCAGCGTCAGCGTCTGATACTTCATTTTTGCCGCCAAAGCCACCGT
>JAEZLW010000144.1 GCA_023415145.1 Bacillota bacterium
GGCTATTCCCTGGTATTAAGCCGCGTACCCGACAACCCCAGCGGTTACCAGGCGTTTTTGGACCATTTGATTGAACGCAGGCCAGACGGCGTCATTCTGGCAGGCGGCATGGTTGAGGACCAAAAGGCATCGGAAAAGCTGAGTGTTTTGAACCACCTTCGTAACTACATGCCCATCGTGCTGGTTGGCGAGCCTGTGGAAAACTTCCCCTGCGTGTGTGTCACCAGCGATATGACGGATGGCGCACGTATCACCGTGCGGCACCTGCACGCACTGGGCCATGAGCGCATTGCACTGCTGGGCGGCAGCCATCAAAAGCGCGGCTCCAGCAGCCGGGAACACGGCTATCAGGAGGAGATGCAGGCTTTGGGCCTTGAAACCGGCCTGCGTTACCGCCAGGAGCTGGGCTACAACCTGGAGGATGGAGCCAAGGGCGTACTGAAGCTTATGGCTGGCCTGAAGCGTGCGGAATGGCCAACAGCCATCATTGCCATCAACGACCTGGTGGGCATGGGTGCGCTTCGGCAGCTTCACCGCATGAACATCCGCGTGCCGGAGGAGATGGCGGTGGTCGGCTGCGACAACCAATTCTTTTCCGCCTATACCCATCCGCCGCTGACAACGGTGGATTTGCACATCAGCGAACTGGGCAGGCTGGCGGTATCGTATCTGCTGAGCTGGCAGGAAGGGCAAAACTTCATGCATCTGATGGAAAACACGCTGATCATTCGGGAATCCTGCGGTGCAAAAATGGGAAGACGGCAGTTTTAGCGGAATGATGATAGAACGATGAGCAATCCCGTTATGGCATGGTATACCAAGCCGTAACGGGATTGTTTTTGTGGATAGATCCTGCCACGAAAGTTCCGAAAACGATTGAAGTGACTGTACCTATCCATTATAATGGAAAAAGAAGGGTATGCTCCGTTCATTCACTACGATCAAAAGGAGGGACAATCGGCCTATGTACATGAGGATAAATCAACCGGGGCGGCGATTGCTTGCCTTGCTTCTTGCTGCAGTCTTCGTCCTTATGGCAGCGCCCGCGCAGGCCAAGGGTGAAAACATGCTGTCAAACGGCAATTTCCAAAAGGGAAAATCCAATTGGGGCGTTTATACGGAATCGGGCGGCCAGGGAACATTTACCGCCGAAAACAGCCAGGGCGTCCTGGAAGTAAAAAGGTCGGGCACGAAGGACTATGCCGTACAATTGTATTACGACGGCTTCAAGCTGGATACGGGTGGAAAGTACCGCTTTGCCTTCACCGTGACAGCCTCCATGCCGCGCTCTTTTCGGGCCCGTATCCAGCTAAACGGCGGCGATTACAGAGCCTATTGCCAGCAGGATATTTCTTTGGCCTCCGGTGAAAGCCGGCGCATAGCAATCGACTTTGACATGACGGAAAAGAGTGATCCCGCACCCCGGCTGTGCTTCAACTGCGGTACGCCGGAGAACGCGCAGCCCCTTGAACCCCATACCCTGACCTTTGAAAACGTGGAGGTGTTGTTATTGGACAGTTCAACTGTGAAACAGCCTGAAAAATCGAAATCAGAACCGGCCATCCTGCTTAACCAAATCGGCTACCTGCCACAAAACGAAAAGGTGGCGTTTTTCCGGGATGGTGCTTTGGGCGAAATCTTTGAAGTGACAGACGAAAGCGGCAAGACTGTCTACTCCGGTTCGCTTTTAGGGCCCAAAGATGACCCTGCCTCCGGCGACACCATATCCTCCGGAAACTTTTCCGCAATCACAAATCCCGGCACCTACCGCCTGCGCGCGAACGGGCAGGAATCTGCCCCCTTTGTGATCGGCGATAACATCTTGGGAGACTGCTTCCGGGATGTTGTGCGCTTTCTCTATTACCAGCGCTGCGGTACCGAGCTTACCCGGGAACTGGCTGGAGCATTTGCGCATCCCATCTGTCATATGGGCCTTGCAATCATATACGGAACCAATGAAACGAAGGATGTTTCCGGCGGCTGGCATGACGCCGGGGATTACGGCCGCTATGTGGTGCCGGCGGCCAAAACAGCCGCCGACCTTTTGCTGGCTTATGAAAAAAACCCTTCCCTGTTCGGCGATGATTTCAATATTCCGGAGAGCGGGAATGGCATTCCGGACGTACTGGACGAAGTGCGTTTTGAGCTAAACTGGCTGCTGAAAATGCAGGATGAAAAGTCGGGGGGCGCATACCACAAGGTCACCTGTGCAAGCTTCCCGGGAGAAGTGATGCCTGAAAAGGAAACGGCGCCGCTGGTGCTAAGTCCTATTTCCACCGCCGCCACAGGCGATTTTGCCGCCATCATGGCGCTGGCCTCCCGCATATACAAGGGTGTGGATGACGCCTTTGCGGATACATGCCTTCGCGCAGCGGAAAAGGCCTGGGAATACCTTATGGCTAACCCTGATGCCAACGGTGGTTTTCTAAATCCGGATGGTATCGTCACCGGGGAATACGGTGACGAAGCTGATACGGACGAGCGCTACTGGGCGGCCTGCGAGCTGTACCGCACAACAGGCAAGGACGCTTACAAATCCTATGCCGACAGCCTGATCGCCAGCGAAAAGCTTACCGGCTTTGGCTGGGCGGATGTGGGCACCTACGGCCACATGGCGTATCTTTCCCTGGGGGAAAAGGCAACGGCCACCTCTCTGAATCGGGTCAAAGCCGATGTCCTTCAAGAGGCGGAGGAGCTGCTGGCCTTGTCCAAAGCCGACGGTTACCGGAATACCCTGGGCATGGATTACCCCTGGGGCAGCAACATGACGGTAGCCAACCATGCCATGCATCTGATGCTGGCGGCAGAGCTTCAGCCGGATAAAGCGGAAGCTTACCAAAATGCCGCCTGGCAGCACCTGCACTACCTGATGGGGGCCAACCCCATGGGCTACTGCTACATCACCGGCCATGGCAGCCTTTCTCCCGTCAGCACCCACCACCGGCCCAGTCAGGCCATGAAGCAAACGGTGCCCGGCATGCTTTCGGGCGGTCCCAACGCCGGACTCCATGACCCCTACGCAAAAGCTGTTTTGACAGGACAGCCTCCCGCCAAGTGTTATGTGGACAACGATCAAAGCTATGCCACCAACGAGGTGGCCATCTATTGGAACTCGCCATTGGCATACATCATGGCCGGCTTGATGAAATAGCTAATACTAATTCCAAACATTTTGGCATCGTTGCGGCGGTTCTTTTCGCGTGGGACATCGTCACCTTCCGCTCTACGTAGTGCCGCTACGCTTCGCTCCGGATCCTTGTCCCACATCGAAAACAGCTCGCCGCTTTGGGCGCATAAATATTTTCCATTAGTATATTTCCCGGGAAGCACACATTCCCGGGAAATTTTTTACGCAAATCCCCGTTTCTTGTGATGAGTCTTTCTGGTATAATAGAAGTGTTTGGACTCTATCCTAAAAACATCACGAAAAGAGGTCCTCGGTGTTTGAAACTGGACTACAAGGAAGTAGTGCTTGATGACAGGGAGTGGATGAACCGGCTCTTTGCCATGAGCGAACGGGGCTCGCTGGAATACAGCTTTACCACCAGCTTTTTGTGGCGGCACATTTACCAATTCAGAGTCGCCCGTATGGATGATTACCTGATCCTCCTGTCCGATCCGAAAAACCCCACTTACCTGTTCCCGGCTGGACAGGGTCCGCTGGAGCCTGTGATTGAAGCGCTCATTGCGGAAACCCGGCAATTGGGCATTCCTCTTGTTTTTAATGTAGTGCTTCCAAAAGATAAGGCCAAATTGGAAGCGATGTATCCCGGCAAGTTTGAATTTCAAGAGTGGCGCGACGGGGCCGACTACATCTATGAAACGCAAAGCCTGGCTACGCTTTCCGGCAAAAAACTTGCCGCCAAGCGCAACCATATCCACCGCTTCCAGGACAATCATCCCACCTGGCAGTACGAGCCTCTGTCGGATACGAACATGGATGAGGCGCGGCAGATGAACCTGGCCTGGTGTTTGCAGGCGGGCTGCATGGAGGATGGCGGCCTCAACGATGAATACTGCGCGGTGGAGCAGGCGTTCCGTTATTTTTCGGAACTGAAGCTTTCCGGCGGTCTCATTAGGACGGAAGGCCGGGTGGTTGCCTTTTCCATTGGGGACCAGTTGAATGAGGATACATTCCTGGTGCATTTTGAAAAGGCGTATGCCGATGTGCAAGGCGCCTATCCCATGATCAACCAGCAATTTGTGCTGAATAACTGCATGAGCTTCCCTTATGTCAACCGGGAGGAGGACGCCGGCGTGCCGGGCCTTCGTAAGGCCAAGCTATCCTACAATCCGCACAGGCTGGTGGAAAAGTACATCGCTACGCTGAAGGAGCAAATTTAAGCAATGATCCGGTTTGCATCGGGCGGTGACCATGTCCAATTGAAAAGGCTGTGGGGAGACATCTTCGGCGATTCAAAGGCGGCGGTGGAGGCTTACTTTGCCTATCGCCACAGGGACGAAAACATGCTGGTGGAGACAAGGGGAAATGACATCGCCGGCATGCTGACCATGCTCCCTTTGAGAATAGGTTCCCCCGGCCACTCCTTTGCCGCCCGGTACATTTATGCTGTGGCCACCGATCCTAAGTACCGGAATCAGGGAATCAGCACCCGGCTTATCGATCACGCACATGCCCATATGCAAAGCATGGGCGAAGCGGCAGCCATATTGGTGCCCGCTTCGCCCAGCCTTTTTGATTTTTATTTGAAACGGGGCTATAAAAACGCATTTTCGCTGGATACCGTCCGCCTTGATGCTGCGAAGCTGCCGCCCTTTCCGGGGGATGGTGCTTTTGCGCCTTGTACCCCGGGCGAATATACTCGCTTTCGGGACAGGGCTTTTTTGTCAAGCCGCCTGTACGCCTGTTGGGATGTAAAGTCCGTGGCCTATGCCGTCCTGGCTTTAGGTGCGGAGGGAGGCGTAACCCGCCTTCATGCCTATGGAGGAGAAGGCTGCGCCGCCTGGGAGCGGCAGGAGGACGGCGTTCTTGTCCGGGAGCTGGCCCTTGTGAACATGGATGTGAATACCGCCCTTGTGGTGCTTCACAAAGTGCTGGCCGCGAAAGCCTATCAGGTGCGACTTCCCGAAAGCAGTTATCCCGGTGCCATCACGCTGCCCTTTGGCATGATCCGCTGGCTGATTCCGGAACCTGCTCTATCCGGCAAGCCGCCTTATTTGTCTTTGGCGCTGGATTGATTCAGAAAGAGAATACCCACCTGGCGGCCATGTCAATCCACCCCTGGCATTCGGGCCTTATGTTTAAGGTAAGATCCGGTCCGTTCACCTGATCGTTGGCCAAGGATAGCCCATGGCCGCCTTTGGGATAAATGTGCATTTCCAGCGGTACGCCGCAGGATCGCAGCTCAAGGGCCAGAAGCAGGGTGTTTTCCGCCGGCACCGCTGAATCCTCATACGTATGCCATAAAAAGGCCGGTACTGCCTTGTCCGTCACCTGCTTTTCCAGGGAAAGGTTGTCCTTGAGTTCTTCATACCGCTCTCCCAGCAGCCGGAGAAAGGAATCCCGGTGGGCGAATTCGCCGGATGTAATCACAGGATAGCTCAATACCATACCGCGGGGGCGGATATCATCAGGATCAAGGCCAAGTGTCTGCGCCCAGCCCTCTTTGTGCCACAGTAGGCCAAGGCTGGCTGCCAGATGGCCGCCCGCTGAGAACCCGGCCACAAAGACCCGGCCAGCATCCGTAAGCCAGGCTTGTGCATTCCGTTTCACCGTATCTATGGCCAGGGCCAACTGCAACTGCGCCGCAGGATAACGGACAGGATCTACGCTGTAGTGAAGCACAAAAGCATTCAGCCCCAGGGCATTGAGCCTAAGTGCCACAGGCTCCGCCTCCCTAAATGACAAGCGCCTGTATCCGCCGCCCGGGCAGATGATAACCCCCGGCCTCCGCCGAAATTCTTCCACCTCCGGGCTGTTGTCCGGCACATACAGCGTAAGTGTTGCTTCTTCCTCTATTCCCGCTGCCTTCAGCGGAACTGTCTGATACAGCATACCGTTTCTCCTTCCCATGCCAATATTCAAATGGTAAGACTCATCAAGCCGCTTGTCAACCTTGTCAATCCGTAAATTGAATGGAAGAAAGCAATGAAAATCGATGGTTGGCCTTCCCCGGCCTTGACATAGTGTCTTCTCCATTGTATAATTCCCCCATATCCGGCGATGATGGGAAGAGGAACCTGTTTCCGGCATCAAGAGAGAGGAGCCTTAGGCTGAAAGCTCCTTTGCCAAGGGACGGGGGAAGGACACCCCGGAGCCTCCTGAGAGATCAGGCGCGTTTCCTGCGTTATCAGGAATTGAGTGGAAAAGGCGAAAGCCTTTTCAAGCGGGGTGGCACCACGAAGATGTGAAATTCGTCCCATGCAAAGGCATGGGGCTTTTTTATATCTTCTTCCACCGGAAAGGGGGTTCAAATTTTTTCTATGGAAGATGATTGCAAGATCAGATATGCTTCCGTGGAAGACATCCATGCCATGGGCCGGGTGTATGTGGATACCTGGAAGGCCGCTTATCAAGGCATGATTCCCAAGGAATTCCTGGACGGCCTGACGTATGAAAGCTGGGAGGAAAGATACCGCAGCCGCTTTTTAAAGTTGGAAGGCTACCATGTGGCAGTGCTTGTAAAAGGCGATACGATCATTGGTGTGATGAGCTTTATGAAGACCAGGGACGAAGGTTTGCCCGAAACCTGCGGCGAGATCGTTTCCATTTATGTACTGCAGGAATACTGGCACCTGGGGTTCGGAAAGCTGATGCTGGGCTGGGCGGTGAAGGAGCTTCAAAAGCTTGGCTTCTTCGAATGTGTATTGTGGACGCTGGAAGACAACCACCTGGCGCAAAGGGCTTATGAGCGCTTCGGGTTTGAGCGCGACGGCGCAAGGAAAGACCAGGAGTTTTGCGGGAAGGCTGTGTGGGAAGTCCGTTACCGCATGAAGATATGAGGAGGAAATAAAGATGCTGACACAGGCACCACGGGGCACCAAGGATGTGCTGCCCAAGGAAAGCGGCCGCTGGCAGGCGCTGGAGCAAATCATGCGGGATGCCGCCGCCAGGGCTGGCTACCGGGAGGTTCGTACCCCTACTTTTGAGCATACGGAGCTGTTTTTGCGGGGGGTGGGGGATACCACCGACATCGTGCAAAAGGAAATGTATACCTTCAAAGATAAAGGTGACCGTTCCATTACCTTAAAGCCCGAGGGCACGGCCGGCGCGGTGCGGGCGCTGATTGAGCACAGCCTGTATGCCGATGTGCTTCCCTGCAAAATGTACTACTTGAACGCACCGATATTTCGCTACGAGGCGCCGCAATCGGGACGGTTCCGGGAGCACCACCAGTTTGGCCTGGAGTGCTTCGGTGCGTTGAGTCCGTCTGTGGATGCGGAAATCATCGCTCTGGCCTATCGCATGCTGGAAGGGCTTAAAGTGACCAATCTATCCGTGAACATCAACAGCATCGGCTGTCCCAATTGCCGGCCGGCTTATCATCATAGGCTGAAGAATTTCTTGGGTGAGCGGCTGTTGGGCCTGTGCAGATCCTGCAACGAGCGGTTTGAAAGAAATCCCTTGCGGGCACTGGATTGCAAGGAGGAAAAGTGTCAGGAGCTTGTGAAGGACGCGCCCAGCATGCTTGATATGCTCTGCGATGAGTGCGCCGATCACTTCCAAAAGCTGCAGGGCTACCTTTCCGCGGCGGGCATCCCCTATGCCATTGACAGCCGCATCGTGCGCGGGCTGGACTACTATACCAAAACGGTGTTTGAGCTGATCACCAAAACGCCACAGGGCAGCCTCACCGTTTGCGGCGGCGGGCGGTATGACCGATTGGTGGAGGAACTGGGCGGTCCTCAGATGCCCGGCGTGGGCTTTGGCATGGGGCTGGAGCGGATATTGATGCTGCTGGACAGCCAGGGGATCAATTTGGATACCTCCCGGCAGATGGATGTGTTTGTGGCCAGCCTGGGGGAAGAGGCGAGAATTCCCGCCTTTACGCTTGTGCAATCCTTGCGGCTGGCAGGGGTCAAGGCGGACTGTGACCACATGGGAAAAAGCCTGAAGGCCCAATTCAAGTATGCCGACAAGGTGAACGTTCCCCTCATTGCCATATTGGGCGGGGATGAGTTGCAAAAAGGCGTAGTGAAGGTCAGGAATATGAGTACCAGGGAAGAATCCGAAATCCCTGTTGATGGCGCGTCGGAAGCAATTGTAAATCTTTTGGCTAAGTGAGGTTTTGCACCTTCGGTGCGACCAATTTCCGATCGCCCTTTGGAAACCTTCGGGTACGTGATGGAATAGGGCAAAAGCATTTTGAAAAGAAGTATAAGGAGGATAAATCCAATGGCGGAATTTTTGGGCGGCTGGAAGCGCAGCCATATGTGCGGCGAACTTCGGGAAACCATGGTGACTCAGGAAGTAACCTTGATGGGTTGGGTGCAGCGGGCCAGGAATCTGGGGGGCATCCTGTTTGTGTGGCTCCGTGACCGGTCCGGCATTGTGCAGGCGGTTTTCGACGTAAACACCTGCGATCAAAAGACGTTTGCCCTGGCGGAAGAGCTGCGTGGCGAATTCGTTGCGGCTGTCAAGGGAACGGTAACCCTTCGGGCAGAAAAGGCAATCAACAAAGAGATGCTAACCGGAAAAATCGAAGTGATGGTGAAGGAGCTTAAAATCCTCAACCGTGCCGACACGCCGCCCATTTACATCGAGGATGACGCCAAGGAATCAGAAGCGCTGCGCTTGAAATACAGGTACCTTGACCTGCGCAGGCCCTCGATGCAGGAAACGCTTCGATTCAGACACGAAGTGGTATCAACGCTCCGTAAACACATGGATAACGAAGGATTTGTGGAGATTGAAACCCCGATACTCACAAAATCCACCCCAGAAGGGGCGAGAGACTATCTTGTGCCCGCCCGCGTGAAACCCGGAACCTTCTATGCGCTGCCCCAAAGCCCGCAAATTTACAAGCAGCTTTTGATGCTGGCCGGCATGGACCGGTATTATCAGGTAGCCCGTTGCTTCCGCGATGAGGATGGCCGGGCTGACAGGCAGCCGGAGTTTACGCAATTTGACATGGAAATGTCCTTCATCGAGCCGGAGGATATCCAGGGAGTGGTGGAGCGTGCCTACAAGACCGTGTTCCGTGACGTGATGGGCATTAACATCACGCTGCCTCTGCCCCGCATGACCTGGAAGCATGCCATGGAAACCTATGGTTCCGACAAGCCCGATACGCGTTTTGAAATGCCCATTTCCGACGTGGGCGAAACGGTGTTGGGCTGCGGCTTCACCGTGTTTGAAAGCGCCCTTTTGGAAAACAAAAGCGTTGTCGCTATCGTTGCCAAAGGCGCGGCGGAGAAGCTGTCCCGCAAGGAGATGGATGCTCTTGCGGAATTCGTGAAAACCTATCATGTGAAGGGTCTTGCCTGGGCTGCGCTGCAAAATGACGGTACGCTGCGTTCCTCCTTTGCAAAAGCAATGACGGAAGGCAGCATGCAAAAGCTGATGGACAAAATGGGCATGGAAAAAGGCGACGCGCTGTTTGTGATCGCTGACAAGAAAAACGTGGCTTTGACTGCTCTGGGGCAATTGCGCTTGAAGCTGGGTGCGCAGCTTGGCCTCATCGACCGCGCAAAGTACAACCTGTTCTGGGTCACCGAGTTCCCGCTGCTGGAGTGGAGCGAGGAGGACAATCGGTTTGCGGCCATGCATCATCCGTTCACCAGCCCCATGGATGAAGACTTTGCGTTCATGGAAACCGACCCGGGACGCGTGCGTGCCAAGGCTTACGACCTGGTCATGAATGGCATCGAGATGGGTTCGGGCAGCATCCGCATTCACGCCAGCGACTTGCAGGAGCGCATGTTCAGCCTGCTGGGTTTTACACGAGAAGAGGCCTGGACCCGCTTCGGGTTCCTGCTGGAGGCCTTCAAGTACGGCACCCCGCCCCATGGCGGCTTCGCTTTTGGCATCGACCGGCTGGTGATGATCTTAAAGGGTGCCGAAAGCCTGCGGGATGTTTTGGCCTTCCCCAAGATACAAAATGGCGCCTGCCTGATGATGGATACCCCGGCGCAGGTGCAGGAAGAGCAATTAAAGCTTTTGAAGATCAAGACGGATGCTTAACCATGGGCTCCGATCCGCAAGCTCAATCGTCGCGCTGGTTCGCTGCCGCTCCCATCGCTCGTTTCGCTTGATTCCCTCGCCTTGCTTCATCCGCCATAGGCGGCGCTCGGCTCACTCGCCCTGGACCCCGCCAAAGGAACACATCCCTTTGGAAACCCCATTCTGGGAAGTTTCAAAGGAAATGGCATGGCCAATGATGGGAACTTATAGGGGAGCTACGAGGGGGCCGATGCCCCCTCGTTTGAAATCGTATCCTCCGGCTTTGCCGGAGGTGCGGGGCGTTTGCGGAGCAAACATTCCTTACACTTTTCACCGGCCGAGAGCGAAGCTCTCAGGGGAAAAGTGCAAAACTTGATGAAATGGCAGCGCCATTTCATCGACATGCCGGAGGCGTTGTCATTTAGCTGGAAATCTGTTATACTGTTGTTTAACCGCAAGGAGGTGCGTTTTACATGCCTTCAAAGAAAGACAATCTTCCCCTGAACGTGGAAAAAGATATTGAGAGCACAGGTACCATTACATATGCCAACGAGGTCATCGCCATCATCGCCGGGGTCGCTACCAGCGAGGTGGAAGGCATTGCCGGCATGGTCACCAGCGGCGGGCTGACCGACATCCTGGGCCGGAACAGGAACATCACAAGAGGGGTCAAGGTGGAGTTGGGTACCGAGGAAACCTCGGTGGACCTGTACGTCATCATAGAGTATGGCACGCCTATCCAGAAGGCTGCCCGCGACGCCCAGGAAAATGTTCGCAAGGCCATTGAGACCATGACCGGTCTGCGCGTGGTGCGCGTGGACGTGCATGTGCAGGGCGTAAGTTTTGAGAAAGAAAACAAGGCGCTGGAAAAGGGCCTGCAAAGCGCGGCATTGGCCAGTGGTGAAACATTCAAGAAGGTCACCGGCAAGAAGGAAACCGTTTCGGAGGAAACACCCGTTCCCCCTGCCTCCGTGGAACTTACGGAGGATGCAATGGAGGAGGAGCGCGACCTTGCTGAGCCGGAAGACGATTTGGCGGCAGAGCCGGAGTCTGAACCGGAGGATGATATGGAAAGCGAGGCACGGGATCTTGACGATCTTGACGCTTTGGATGTAAAGACGGAGGATGAGGCCAAGCTTCCTGAAGAATCCGGGGAAGAAAAGCCGGAAGACAAGAAGGAATAGCCCTGAGCAGCCGGTGGGATTTGCCTGCCGGTGGCTTTTGTTTTCCACAAGGCGGGTTTTGAGGTTAAGGGAGGTGTATCGCGTGAAGGTGCGTTTTTGGGACCGTCTTCTGACGGCAGTGGCAGGGCTTTTGCTGTTTGCCACTGGGCTGATCTTTTTTCTTTGGGCGTTTCGTGGAATCCCGGCCGATTGGCTGAACGCACTGACCGTGAAGGAGATAGGCCGCCTTCCCATTTTTGTGGCGCTGGGCCTTGGCACAGTGACGGTGCTGCTGGGCATCCATAATAATTCCCTGCTGTTTCGGCGCCGGGGCAAAAAGGGCTTTGTCGTGCAGAAAACGGAGCACGGGGAGCTTAGCATCTCCATTCATGCCATGGAAAACCTGGTGCAAAAGTGTGTCGACAAGCATGAGGAGCTGACGGTGGTCAGCAACCGCATAGAAAATACGCGCGACGGCGTGGTGGTCGATCTTCGCATCAGTCTTGCCAATGGCGTGAGCATTCCACTGGTGGTAAGCACGCTGCAAAAGCAGATCAAGCAATACATCACCTCCTGCTCCGGCATTGATGTGAAGGAAGTCAAGGTGGAAGTGGAGGCCGCCAGCACCAAGGCGGAAAAGAGCCCATATTCCGTACCTGACTCGCTTTTGCAAAACATACCCAAGGCAAATCCTGTGGAAATTCCGCCTGCAACAAGGCCTGTACAGCCTGCGGAAAAGGCGGCTCAGCCAATGGAGAGGCCCGCGCAGCCGGTGGAAAGGGTCGAACGGGCTGAGCGTGCGGTAACGCCGCCTGCAAATGGGGTTCAGCCTGCCGTAAAGCCTGTGCAGCAGCCGGCACCACAGGTCATGCAAAGGATGCAGCCGGATTTGAAGGGGCCGTCTTTTCCGGAGCCTCCGGCTCCCGTTGAGATGAATGAAGAAAAAAAGCGCCCGCTCCATCAGCGGCTGTTTGGACACAAGGAGCAGCCGGCCATCGTGCCCATACCCCCGGATCTTGAGAGGAAATCAGAATTACGGGATGAACCAATGTTCGATCTTGCGGAGGAAGACGATTCCATCAGGGATTCGCTTGATGCGCAGGAGGAGGATAGCCGTGAAGAACGTTGAGGAGATTTTAAGAGAGCTGTTTAAGCCCGGCACGCCGCAGTACGGCCTGATATGGGGCATCGGCTTTGTGGTGTTGGCGTTTTTGCTTCTTTTTATAGGATTTTGGAAAACGCTCTTTGTGGTAGTGCTGTTTGTCATCGGGCTGTTCATCGGCGCGGTGAAGGATAAGCAGGCTTTTATCAAAAACCTCATCAATAAACTGTTTCCGCCCCGCCAGGATGGCTGAGGTGTAAACACAAGGAACGGAGTGCTTATTGTATGGCGCGTACGACCGCACGAGCGGCGGCGATGCAAATGGTGTACGAGCGGCTGCTGGGCGGCCAGGGTGGCGGTGAAACACTGGAGTTGGTGTACGAGCAACTGGGAGAAGACGTCAATACGCCTTCCCGGGATGATCAGGATTATATAGAAGACATCCTCATGGGCATTGCGGCCCACCAAGACGAGATAGACCAGTACATCAGGGAGTTCAGCGTGGATTGGACGCTGGAGCGCATGGCCAGGGTAGACTTGACCATTTTACGTCTGGCAACGTATGAAATTCTCTTTCGCGAGGATGTGCCCGGCAGTGTAGCCATCAACGAGGCGGTGGAACTGGCAGGCAAGTATTCCGATCCTGCCGGCGGCCGCTTTATCAATGGCGTACTGGGCTCCATACTGCGCAAGAAAGAGGCAGAAAAGCACAAGTGAAGGCCGTTATCGGGCTGGATACAAGCTGTTATACCACCTCTGTGGCGGCGGTGGACGAATCGGGAAGTGTGATTGCAAGCCTTCGCAAGCTGCTGCCGGTGCCCATGGGCCGGCGCGGGCTTCGGCAAAGTGATGCGGTGTTTGAGCACGTGCGGCAGATTCCGATTCTTCTTGAGGAGTTGGGCAAAGCCGTCGCACCCCATGAGATCGCCGCCGTTTGCGTATCAGAAAGGCCCAGGGACGGGGAAGATTCGTATATGCCTGTGTTTGTAGCAGGGGATGCGCAAGGGCGCGGCCTGGCCGCTCTTTTACACATCCCTTGTTTTGCCGTCACCCACCAGGCGGGGCATGTACGGGCTGCGCTGCTGGATTCGGGCCTTGACGCTGTGGAATTCCTTGCGGTGCACCTGTCGGGCGGAACGACCGAAATACTCCGTGTACGGGGGACAAGCATTGATTGTATAGGCGGCACGCTGGATTTGAACGCCGGGCAGCTTGTAGACCGGGTGGGCGTATTGCTTCAATTGCCGTTTCCCTGCGGACCTCATCTGGAGAAGCTGGCGGTACGCGGCAAGGCGCAAAATTTGCTTCCTGTGAACATGGCAGATGAGGATGTACACTGCCACTTGTCCGGCGCTGAGACAAGGGTCATACATTGGCTGTCAAGCGGAGAAAAATCCCCGGAGGATGCGGCGGCGGAGGTGTACGACTTCCTGGCCCGCACTGTGGCCAGACTCATCGCCGGGGCGGGCAGGAAAACGGGGCTGCATCCCGTGCTTGTGGCGGGTGGTGTGGCTTCCTCTGCGCTTTTTAGGGAGTTGCTTCAAAGGCGGATGCACAAGCTGAGCCCCGGCATGGCGCTGTATTTCGGCCACCCTGCCTATTCCGGCGATAATGCCGTGGGCGTAGCGCTGTTGGGGCTGGATCAGTACAAATGTCTACGGGAGGATGATGTTTATGGCGGCACAACTGATTGACGGGAAGGTACTTTCTGCGTCTGTCAAGGAAAAGCTCCGGATGCAGGCGGAGGAGCTGAGGGCGGCAGGTGTCACCCCCGGCCTTGCGGTGATTCTGGTCGGCGAAGACCCGGCCAGCCAGATTTACGTGCGCAACAAGGAAAAGGCCTGCGGGCAGGTGGGCATTCGATCCACTGTGCTGCGCCTGCCCGAAACCACCACCCAGCAGGAGCTGGAGGATCTCATCCGCCGCTTCAACGAGGATGAGAATGTGGATGGCATCCTGGTTCAGGTACCCCTGCCCAGGCATATGGACGAAGCCGCCGCCCTGTCCATGATCCGCCCGGAAAAGGATGTGGACGGGTTTCATGTGGTCAATATGGGTCGGTTGTTTTCGGGCCAGGACACCATTGTGGCCTGTACGCCCAAGGGTGTGATGGAAATGATTCATTCCACCGGCGTTTTGGTAAGCGGCAAGGAGGCTGTGGTGGTGGGCCGCAGCAACAACGTGGGCAAGCCCATTGCCATGCTGCTTTTGCAGGAAAACGCCACAGTGACCATGTGCCATTCTCGCACGAAAGACCTGGCCGCTCATACGAAAAGAGCCGATATCTTGGTGGCGGCGGTGGGCAGGCCCAGGTTCATCACCGGTGATATGGTTAAGCCCGGCGCTTTGGTCATCGACGTTGGCATCAACAGGGTGGATCAAAAGGTAGTGGGCGATGTGGATTTTGACAGCGCTAGCGATGTGGCCGGATACATTTCTCCCGTGCCCGGCGGCGTGGGGCTGATGACGGTGGCCATGCTGATGGCCAACACATTGCAGATCGCGAAATCTCGGATGAGCGCAAAAAGAGCATGAAAGCGTTTGACGGCGTTCTGTCGGTAAGCGAATTGAACGAGTATGTCCGCCGTACCCTGGCGGCGGATCCCATGCTTTCGCAAACGCGGCTGAAAGGTGAAATCAGCAACTTCAAGCGCCACACCTCCGGCCACTGGTACTTTTCCCTGAAGGATGATACGGCCCGCATAGGCTGCGTCATGTTCCGCCAGCACAACCTGTCCGTCCGCCTTGTGCCGCGGGACGGGCTGCAGGTGGTTTTAACCGGCAGCGTGGGCCTGTATCCCAGGGATGGCACCTACCAGTTTTACGCTGAGGCGATGAAGGAAGACGGCCTGGGGGATTTGTTTCTGCGCTTTGAGCAGTTAAAGCTGAAGCTGCAAAAGGAAGGACTGTTCGACGCCGCGAAAAAGAGGCCTCTGCCGCTGCTGCCTAACAAAGTGGGCGTCGTCACCTCCTCAACCGGGGCGGTGATCAGGGACATATGCCAGGTATCCTGGCGCCGGCATCCCGGCATGAACCTTGTGCTATTCCCCGCTAAGGTGCATGGGGAGGGCGCGGCGGAGGATATCGTTCGTGGCATCGAAGCGCTTTCTAAAACGCCCGGTATATCAGTAATCATCGTGGGCCGGGGCGGCGGCTCCATGGAGGACTTGTGGGCCTTCAATGAGGAAATCGTCGCCAGAGCCATTGCGTCCTGTCCCGTTCCGGTGGTGTCCGCCGTGGGCCATGAAACAGACTTCACCATTGCCGATTTTGTGGCGGATGTGCGGGCGTCCACCCCCTCCGCCGCGGCGGAAATGGCGGTGCCCATCCTTTCGGATTTAGCATTTTCGGTGGAGGAAATGGACCGGCGGCTTCTTGGCGGTGCGGAAAAGATTCTGCTTCAAAACAGGGAGCGGCTTTTGAATACTCAAAATCGGCTGCAAAGCCTGCACCCCAGAGCACAGGTGATGGCTGCACAAAACCGTGCCGATCTGCTTTTTTCCAGGCTGAAAAACGCGGCGGCAGCGTATCTTGCTTCGCGGGAGTCACTTTTTTCAGCCGCGCAGGCCAAGCTGTCCGCGTTGGGTCCGATGCAGGTGCTTAAACGGGGCTATGCCCTGACTATAAAAGGTGATACGCCTGTTACAGGGGTTAATGCTGTTGCTCCCGGCGACAGGCTTCGGGTGGTGTTTCAAGACGGCCAGGTATTGGCCGATGCGCTGGAAGTGAAGGAGGGAAATCCCTTTGAGTGAAATGCAAAACGCCGAATCCTTCGAGCAGACGCTGGAAAGGTTCGAAAAGCTGGTTAAAGACATGGAGGCGGGCGGTCTGCCTCTGGAAAGCATGCTCCGTCAGTACGAGGAAGGCGTTGCCCTCTCCATAAAACTGAAAGGCCAGTTGGAAAAAGCCCAAGGCAGGTTAACGGAATTGACCCTTCAGGGAGAATCGCCTGTATTGGACCAAACGGAGTTCGAGAAGTGAAAGAGACATATATAACCTACCAGACGATGATAGAGGAAGCGCTTAAAAAAGCCATTCGTCCGGGGGCTACGGTGCCTGTAGAGCATGAGATTCCAGGTCTTTTGGGGCAGGCCATGCGTTACAGCTTATTGGCCGGTGGCAAGCGGCTTCGGCCTGTGATGCTGTTGGCAGCCTATGCCCTGAAGAAAGAGGATGTCACCCCGGCGCTGCCTTATGCCGTGGCGCTGGAGATGATCCATACCTATTCTCTTGTTCACGATGACCTGCCTGCCATGGATGATGACGACCTTCGTCGCGGCATGCCCACCTGCCACATATCTTACGGGGAGGCCATGGCCATCCTGGCGGGAGACGGGCTTCTCAATATGGCTTACGAGGTCATGCTGGACGCGGCGTTAAAGCTGAACACGCGGGGAGCGGTGGCTGCCGCAAGAGCCATCGCAAAGCGGGCCGGCGTCACGGGAATGGTGGCGGGGCAGGCCCTGGATGTATCCATGGAAGGGCAAGAACCGGAAATCTCCCTGGTGACCTATATCCACCGCCACAAGACGGCGGATATGTTCACGGGAGCGGTGGAGGCCGGGCTTATGCTTGCCGGCGGCACTGAAGCGGAGCTGAACGCGGTGCGGGATTACGGCTGTCATATGGGCATCGCCTTTCAGATTGAGGATGATCTTTTGGACCTTATTGGTGAAGAAAAGCTGCTGGGTAAAAAGACGGGCATGGATGCAAAGCATTCAAAGCTCACCTGGCCTGCCTGCGTGGGGGTGGACAAAGCGCGGGAGGACGCCCGCTTCCACATGGAGGCGGCTGTTTTGGCACTTTCCTTATTTGAACAAAAGGGAAACTTTCTAGCATACCTTGCGCAAAGCATGCTTCACCGGGTACAATAAGTGCAGTTCGGATTTTTTTATCAGAGGCGGTTGTTTCGTTGCATAGCATCGCGGGGATATTTCGGAACCAAATATTGCTTTGCGCCATGACGTCCTGGTTTATCGCCCAGGCGCTGAAGGTGCCCATCTATTATCTGGTGGAGCGTCAGTTGAACTGGCGCAGGTGGATAGGCTCCGGCGGCATGCCCAGCTCCCACAGCGCGCTGGTGGTTTCCCTGACCGCCATGGTGGGGGCGCGAATGGGCTTTGATTCAGCGGTGTTTGCCATCTCCTTTGCCCTTGCCATCATCGTTATGTACGACGCTGCCGGTGTGCGCAGGGAAACGGGCACACAAGCCGTGGTCATCAACAAGATACTGCATGACATGTTGGTGGACGGCAAGCGCATTACCGAAGAGGAGCTGAAAGAGCTCATCGGCCACACGCCCCTGGAGGTATTTGCCGGCGCTTTGCTGGGGCTGATAGTCACCGCAGTGTTCCTCATCTAGCAATATTTGAGAAAATGACTGAGTCATTTTCTCGAGTCTGCACGATTCACTTGTATGCCCCTTCCCATCCCGCGCTTCGCTTGTCTGGTAAAGGGGCATACGGCCAGTGAATCGTGTAAGGAAAGCTTGCTACGCAAGCGACCCGCGAGCGCAGGCTATGCCGGGCGACACGATTGCAATTGAAGGAATTCCACCCCTTCAATGCATCCTCGGAAATTTGTCCGCCTTTTATCTACAGATACCCATGATGCAAGAAATGAAAACGGAGGCACTTTGACAATCCGGAACCGTCATTGAGATGTACATAAGGAGGAGAAACAAATGGATCACTTTATGGAAGAGATCGTTGTCAAGAAGAACAAGGGCCTGGACGAAGCGCTGTATTTCACCTCGGCAATCGTGATGGTGGTCATGGCGCTGATTGCGGTGATCATGCTTCAGACATTGTTTGTGTCCTTTGACCTGATCACGCTTATCATTGTCGCCATCAGCGGTGGCAGCGCGGTGCTTTTGTTCCTGCGCCGTGACAGGCTGCGTACGGAGTTTGAGTACACCTTCACCAATGGGGAAATGGATTTTGCCAAGGTGTACAACAACCAAAAACGCAAGAATCTTGGCACCATGCGGGTGAAAAACGTAGAGGCCTTCGGACCCGTTTCTTCCTCCTCCTTCCAGCGGTACATTACCATGCCGGGCATCAAAAGGGAACACTGGTTTTTAAACCGCGGCGCTGAACTGTATTACTTCTATTTCGTAAAGGACGCAAACAAGCGCGTCATCATTCTGGAGCCCTCCAATGAAATGGTGGACATGATCAAAAAATATCTGCAAAGGGGCGCCTATCAGGCATAATGGAAGCATATCTGGACAACAGCGCTACCACAAGGCCGTCGCAGCCGGTGATCGAGGCTGTGATGCATGCCATGCGGGACGGCTATTTCAACCCCTCCTCCCCCTACGGTCCCGCCCTTTTTGCACAGAAGCGGATGGACGATTGCCGGGCGCTGCTTTTAAAGCGTGTTAAGGCAGGGGCGGGGGAGGTCATTTTTACAGCCGGAGGAACCGAGGCCGACAATCTGGCCATTTTGGGGTATTTGTCCACGGTCAAAAAGCCTGGGAAGGTGCTTTACACGGCGGTGGAGCATCCCGCCGTGAAGCAAAGCTGCCTATATGCGGAGCGTATGGGCCATACGCCTATCAGCATCCCGGTGCGAAGGGACAGCACGGTGGATTTGGAAGCGATGGCTGCACTGTTGGATGAAAGCGTGCATTTGATCTGCGTTATGCAGGGGAACAATGAAACGGGGGCCATACAGCCGCTGAAAGAGATTGCCGCGCTTCGGTTAAGGCTCTGCCCCAAAGCGGCCATCCATGTGGACGGCGTGCAAGGCTTTTTGCGTGTGCCATTTTCCATGGAAGCGCTCAATGTACAGTCGTATGCCTTGAGCGCTCACAAGATACACGGCCCCAAGGGTGTGGGTGCGCTGGTGCTGCAAAAAGGGCACAGGGTCAGCCCGCAGGTGTTTGGCGGCGGTCAGGAAAAAGGGCTTCGTTCCGGAACGGAGAACACGCCGGGCATCGAAGGGCTGATGGCGGCGGTGGAAACATATCCTGAGAATGCGGCGGAAACGATGTACGCACGCAAACGGCGGTTGTTTGAGCTTCTTTCGCAAAGCCTGTCCGGCGTGAACATCAACGGTCCGGATTTGGATAGCATCGCCTGCGGTCCGCATGTATTGAACGTGTCCTTCAGGCCTGTGCGCTCGGAAACCATGCTCTATGCCTTGGCGGGGGATAATGTGTATGTCAGCATGGGCTCCGCCTGTTCCTCCCGCAGGCAAAAGGTATCGGAAACGCTGAAGGCCATGAATGTTCCCCAGTGGGACGCGGAGTGTGCCATCCGTTTCAGCCTGTCGCCCTATACCACAGAGGCGGAAATCGATTATGCAGCACAGCGTGTAAAAGAGCATTATCAGACTTTATCGAAATTTGTGCGAAAGTAGTAAAGGCTGGATGCATTGATATCAGCGTATTATTGATAGACATGCTTCCGAAGGTTTCCAAAGGGCGGCCGGATCCCGACGGCTCAATCGTCGCATCGCTTCGCCCGTTTCCTCCGCCTCACTTCCTCCGCCACTGGCGGCGTTCGGCTTCGGAACCCTGGTTGCGTCTTAAGACGCGAAACCCCCAAATAGCTGAGCTATGAATCAGCCAGATGGAGCAAGAGTATATTCAGTGGAGGTTTATTTATGCGTGAGGTGCTTCTGGTCCGCTTTGGCGAAATTTATTTGAAAGGCCTGAACCGGCCTTATTTTCTGCGCATGCTGGTGGACAGGGTCAAGGCTGCCGTGAAAGAAATGGGTGGCCGTGTTTGGCTGAACGACAGCCGCGTATTCGTCAGCGGTGCGGACATGAACGAATGCATCCGCAGGGTGACCAAGGTGTTTGGCGTGCATTCCGTATGCCCGGCCATTGAAATGGAGAAAGCTGATTTTGACGCGGTTTGCGCCGCCGCCGCGGAGCTGATGAAGGATGTCAAAGGCTCCTTCAAGGTGTCCGCACGCCGCTCCGACAAGCGATACTTTCTGGATTCCCCGCAAATCAATGGCCGCATGGGCGAGTATTTGCTTGAGCGGCTTTCGGATCTTACGGTGGATGTGCATACCCCCGAGCATGTGCTGAACGTGGAAATCCGGGATTTTGCTTATCTGTACGTGAAGACCATTCCCGGTGCGGGTGGCATGCCTGTGGGCACCAATGGCCGGGCGACGCTGCTGCTATCCGGCGGTATCGACAGCCCTGTGGCCGGGTACATGATCGCCAAACGGGGCGTTACCGTCAGCGCCGTCCACTTCCACTCCTTCCCCTACACCAGCGACCGGGCAAAGGAAAAGGTGCTCTCCCTGGCCCGCATCCTTTCCGAAAGCCTGTGCGGCGTTCGGGTACATGTGGTGCCCTTTACCCGCATCCAGATGGAAATTCACGAAAAGTGCGCAGAGGAGTATACCACCCTCATCATGCGCAGGTACATGATGCGCATTGCCGAGCGCATCGCGAAGATGGAGCACGCCCATGGCCTGATCACCGGCGAGAGTATAGGACAGGTGGCCAGCCAGACCATGCAGGCGCTTATGAGTACCGATGAGGTGGTGTCGCTGCCCGTTTTCCGGCCGCTGATCGGGTTTGACAAGCAGGAGATTATCGATGTGGCAAGGCGTATCGGTACGTTTGAAACATCCTCGCTGCCGTATGAGGATTGCTGCACGGTGTTCACACCCCGCCACCCCGCAACCAAGCCCAGAATGGAAAAAATCCTGGAAGGGGAGGCGCTGCTTGACAGCGAGGCTCTCATCCAGGATGCGATGGACAATATTGAGGTTGTGGATGTGTGATGCCGCGATTCTGTTTATTCGCGCAGGCGTGGAGAGTGGGTTGCGGTACTAAGCGTATTTGGTTCATGATGTAATTCGTGAAGAAGGATTTCGCGCCTGCGGGCGCGACCAAAGGGCTTTCCGATCGCCCTTTGGAATCCTTCGGATGCCATCTTCTTGAATAGTTATGCCATTCTGTGACTAGCTCAAAAATATCTTCTTATGTTGAAGGTTTTGACAGCTTCCCAATATTGGGATTGCAAAGGGGTTGTGTCCCTTTGCCGGGGTGCAGGGGCAGAGCCCCTGCTACATCATCCGCAGTACCAATAGCAGCCCCAGCCCCGGTACGCCCAGCATACCGGTGACGATGGCCGTCAGGGGGTTTAAGCCGATAGACAGATCAAAGGGCGTGGCAAACACGTTCCACACCATCAGCACCCCAACACCCAGGAGCCCCCGCTCCATGAGCTTCCAGGCGGGTTTATACGGCTGTACATGGACGCCTGCTATGTAAATCAACAGCAACAGCCCGGCATACAGACCGATCAGCACAATATTTTCCATGGCGCATCCCCCTTGGAACATTGTATGCAGCAACAAACAATCTAGTATCTTAACGATAGCTATTTGCATTGTTCACCAAGCGCCTAAGACAGAAAGAAAACAATGTTCTTCCCACACAATTTCCTAACCTGGGGCTTGCGGATTTCTCTGGCCTGTTGTATACTTTTAGCGGGACGAAAATGGTCTAGTGGGACACTTTGAGCCCGCCGGAGGCGAAGGAATGCAGGAGGATTTTCTGGACCTGATGCAGCGGCTGGCTCCCGATCTGGCCCGGGAAATGGGGCTTCGGGCGCTGGTGTTGGAGCGCATCGCTGTCCTCCAGCCGGTGGGGCGCAGGCAATTGGCTGCGCGGCTGAACCTTCCGGAGCGGGAGATTCGCACGGTGGCTACAGTGCTCAAAGAGGAAGGCTTTATTGACCTGGACGCGGCGGGAATGAGCCTGACTTCGTCAGCGGAGGCCGTTTTGCCGGGCGCCCGGGAATTCAGCCGGGCCATGCGCGGGCTGACCGCCCTGGAGACCACCCTGTCCGGGCTGTTAAGCGTGCCCCGTGTGTTTGTGGCGGCGGGGAACGCCGACGAGGAAAACCATGTGCTCCATGATGTGGGCAGGATGGCGGCGCAGCGGCTTCGCAGCATCTTGCAAAGCGGCGACACCCTGGCGGTGACAGGCGGCGGGACCATGGCGGAAGTGGCCCGGAACATGCAGCCCTCCTCGCCCATGAACGTAATGGTGGTGCCAGCTAGGGGCGGTATGGGCCGTACGGTGGAAACCCAGGCAAACACCCTGGCGGCTGAAATCGCCAGGAAGCTTGGCGGCCATCACCGGCTGATGCACCTGCCCGACCATATGGACGCGGCGGCCATGCAGGAAATGCGCAAGCTGCCGGAGGTACGGGAGACCATCGAGCTTCTTCAGCGGGCGGATGTGATTCTCCACGGCATCGGCCGGGCTGACGAAATGGCCAAACACCGGCACCTGTCGGTGAGCCTCACCAGAAAACTCCTGTCCGAAGGCGCGGTGGCGGAGGCTTTTGGATATTACTTCGACCGTGAGGGAAACTGTTTGTATACGGCTTCCAGCGTAGGGGTTGACCTGGGGCGCTTAAAGCCCAACTGCCTGATGATAGCCGTGGCGGCAGGCGAAAAAAAGGCCGAGGCCATGATCGCGGTGCTGCGCCACTACCGCCACGAAATGCTGGTGACCGACGAGGGGGCTGCCAGGAAGATCATCGGGTTACTGTCTTAACCGGTTGCTCGATATTCCGGGATGGCTCCGAAGGTATCCAATGAGCGATCGGAAAGCCCTGGTCCTGCCCACAGGTGCGAAATTCCAATCACCGATTGCACGCCCTTTACGGGATGGCAATACAACAAACCGATTTCCAAATTTTTTTGCATAAGGAGTGTGTACCATGGCAAAGAAGACCATCGAGGACATCCAGGTCTCCGGTAAGTCGGTGCTCGTCCGTTGCGACTTCAACGTTCCCCTTGATGAAAACAACATGATTACCGACGAGACGCGCATCCGCGGCGCGCTGCCCACCATCAAATATCTTCTGCAACACGGCGCCCGGGTCATCCTTTGCTCTCATCTGGGGCGGCCCAAGGGCGGCTTTGACATGAAATACTCCTTGAAGCCCGTAGCGGACCGTCTGAGCCAACTGCTAGCCAAGGAAGTCAAGCTGGCAGCGGATGTCATCGGCCCTTCCGCCAAGGAACTGGCATCTTCGCTCAAAGACGGCGATGCCATGATGCTGGAGAATGTACGCTTCCACAAGGAAGAGGAAAAGAACGATCCCGAGTTCGCCAAATCCCTGGCATCTCTGGCCGAAATTTATGTGAACGATGCTTTCGGCACCGCGCACCGTGCCCATGCCTCCACCGAGGGCGTGGCCCACTACCTGCCCGCCGTGGCCGGTTACCTGATCGGCAAGGAACTTTCCGTCATGGGCAAGGCCCTGGAAAACCCGGAGCGCCCCTTTGTGGCCATCCTGGGTGGCGCGAAGGTTTCAGACAAGATTGGTGTAATCAACAACTTGCTGGAAAAAGTCGATGTGCTCATCATTGGCGGGGGCATGTCCTACACCTTCCAAAAGGCACTGGGCGGCCACATCGGCAAGTCCCTGCTGGAGGCCGATAAGGTGGAACTGGCCCGCGAACTGATGGAAAAGGCCAAAGCAAAAGGCGTAAAGCTGCTTCTGCCTGTGGACAACGAGGCCGGCGAAAGCTTCTCCAACGATACGCTGCGCATCACCGTTCATTCTAAGGAAATTCCCGACGGCTTTGAGGGCATGGACATCGGGCCCAAGACCCAGGTCATCTTCGCCAACGAAATCGCTCAGGCCAAGACCGTGATCTGGAACGGACCCATGGGTGTGTTCGAGTTTGAAAACTTCGCCACAGGCACCAGGGCCATTGCCAAAGCCATGGCTGAGTGCGGCGGTGTGACCATCATCGGCGGCGGCGACAGCGCGGCGGCCGTGGAACAGATGGGCTTTGCCCACAAACTGACCCACGTGTCCACCGGTGGCGGTGCTTCCCTGGAATACCTGGAAGGCAGGGAGCTGCCTGGCGTTGTCGCGCTGAACGACAAATAGGATATGCCAGGGACGCTGTCCCTGGACCCTGCCCAAGGGATTTCATCCCTTGGGAATCCCATTTTAGGGTATATGTAAGGCAGGGGGTATATACCCTCTGCCTGTATCTATGAGTTAAGATGCATCTATGCGGAGATAGTATTGACGAATTTTTCAAGGTCAAAGGTGATTGATCCAATCATCGCTGCCGAAGGTCCAGGGCTTCGAAGCCGAAGCGCCGCCAGTGGCGGATGAAGCGAAGCGGAGGAAGCGAACGAAACGAGCAGCGCAAGCGGTAGCGAAGCGTTGCGACGATTGAGCCGCCGGGGTTGCGAGCGGCAGCGAAGCGGTGCGACGATTGAGCCAGAAGGGTAGGAAAGCCCTGGTCGCTCCCGCAGGAGCGAAACCCCTTTAGCTCTATCAGAAATTTCTTTTGATATAAGAAGAAAAGAGGAAATTTGACCTATGCGCACACCCATTATCGCCGGCAACTGGAAAATGAACAAAACCCCCGCCGAAGCGGCCCAACTGGTTACGGAGCTGATTCCCCTGGTCAAGGACGCCGCCTGCGAGGTCGTCGTCTGCGTTCCCGCGGTGGACTTTGCCGCGGTTACGGAAGCCGCCAAAGGCACCAACATCCGCCTGGGTGCACAAAACGTGCACTGGAAGGAATCCGGGGCGTATACCGGTGAGCTTTCCGCCCAAATGCTCAAGGCCGCCGGTGTGGAATACGTCATCATCGGCCACAGCGAGCGCCGCCAATACTTTGGCGAAACCGACGCCACGGTGAACCTACGGGTGAAGGCTGCCGTCAGCGCCGGCCTTACCGTGATCCTTTGCGTGGGTGAAATGAAAGAGCAGCGGGAAGCCGGCTACACCGACGCGCTGGTGGAATACCAAACGCTGATCGCTCTGACCGGATTGACTGCTGAGCAGGTCAAGGGCGTCGTCATCGCCTACGAGCCGGTATGGGCCATCGGCACAGGCCTTACCGCCACCGACGAGCAGGCCAATGAGACCATCGGTGTGATCCGTGCTGCGCTTCAGCGCAAATACGGCAAGGAAGTATCCGATGCCGTGCGCATCCAGTACGGGGGCAGCATGAATCCCGGCAACGTGAAGGGCCTCATGAATCAGCCGGAAATTGACGGCGGCCTCATTGGCGGCGCATCCTTGAAAGCACCAGACTTTGCCAAGGTGGTCAATTTCGATAAGTAATGAGATTTTCAGCAGGAGTACCAATATGCGATGGCCTCCGAAGGCTTGCGCCCGCAGGCGCGAAATCCCAAAGGAAAGGATCATATTCCATGAATAAAACCATGACTGCCCTTATCATCATGGACGGATTCGGCCTGAATCCCAGCCATGAAGGTAATGCCATTTATAAGCAGGGCACACCCAATCTGGACAGGCTTTTGAAAGTGTACCCCCACACCCAATTGGGTGCCAGCGGCATGAATGTGGGTTTGCCCGATGGGCAGATGGGCAACAGCGAGGTAGGCCATCTTAACATTGGTGCGGGGCGCATTGTGTATCAGGAGCTGACCCGCATCACCAAGGATATTCTAGACGGCGTGTTCTTTGAAAAGGAAGCGCTGATTTGGGCCATGGACAGCGCCAAAAAGGCAGGCACAGCCCTGCACCTGATGGGCTTACTCTCCGACGGAGGCGTGCACAGCCACAATACCCACCTGTACGCACTGTTGGAAATGGCGAAAAAGCGCGGGCTTCAAAAGGTGTTTGTCCATTGCTTCCTGGATGGCCGGGACGTGCCTCCCACCAGCGGCCTGGGCTTCGTGAAGGAACTGCAGGACAAGCTGGCGGAAATCGGAGTGGGCGAAATTGCCACCGTCATGGGCCGCTACTGGGCCATGGACCGGGACAACCTGTGGGACCGGGTGAAAAAAGCCTACGATGCCATGGTGTTGGGCGTGGGCCAGGCTATTGCGGAAACCGGCGAAATGGCGGTAGCTCAAAGCTATGCCATCAATGAAACCGATGAGTTCGTCAAGCCTACGGTCATTGTCAAAAACGGCCTGCCCACCGCCAACATCTGCGAAAATGATTCCGTCATCTTCTTCAACTTCCGTCCCGACCGGGCGCGGCAATTGACCCGCACCTTCATTCAGCCGGAATTTGAGGGCTTTGCACGGGAAAAGGGCTGGTTCCCCTTGCAGTTCGTGAGCATGACCCAATACGACGAGACGTTCACGGGGCTGAAAATTGTGAATCCCCCTGCTTCCATGGACAACACGATGGGGGAATACCTTGCATCCCTTGGCAAAACGCAATTGCGTATTGCTGAAACGCAAAAGTACGCCCACGTGACCTTCTTCTTCAACGGCGGTGTGGAAAGGCCCAACGAGGGCGAGGACCGCGTATTGATCCCCTCCTCCAAGGTGGCCACATTCGATATGAAGCCTGAGATGTCCGCCTATGAGGTGACGGAAAAGGCCGTTGAACTGATCAACGAACAAAAGTACGACGTGATGATCCTGAACTTTGCCAACTGTGACATGGTGGGCCATACCGGTATCATGGACGCCGCCATGACCGCGGTGAAGACGGTGGATATCTGCGTAGACAAGGTGGTTACGGCCATCCTTCAAAATGGCGGCCGAGCATTTGTCACCGCCGACCACGGCAACGCTGACCAGATGG
>JAEZLW010000206.1 GCA_023415145.1 Bacillota bacterium
ACCGGCGGATGGCCGGCACCTGGTCGTCGTACTGCCGGTTTGCATGGCCTACGTCCCAGCAGATACCTACCAGAGGATGCCGGAAAGAGTCCATCAGCGCTTCCAACTCTTCGGTGGTGGTACCAAAGCGCCGCCGCGCTTGTGCATCGCACATGTTTTCAAAAGCGATGCCTACGTTCAGTTTGATCGCCAGTTCTGCCTCAGGCCCGAACACCTGATGGTTATAGGCTATACTTTCTTCTTGCACATACTCGCTTGCGCCTGCGGCCGTAACAGGGTGGAGCACCGCCCACTTTACGCCCAGCATGGCGCTGATTTCTATAGCCCGCAGAGCCATTGCCTGGAAAAACTCCTGCTCCTCCGGTGTATTGAACAAGCCCTCCCGGCCCGGCCGATAAGGGGGATGGGACTGGGAAAACACGATGCCAAGCTTTTCGGCCTCGTTGCGGAGCATGTCCACCTGATATCGCCAGTCGTCCGCATGAAGCTCCGTCTTTTTGCGGGGCAGCGCGCACAAATTGAAGTCCAGCACCCGAAAGCCGGCATCCCGGCACCTTTTCATCGATTCCAGATAGCTGATGTGGATGTCTGTTTCCCGCCGGTCCCGAAACAGGGAGGTCATTGTCCCCAAACGCATATTTTCACCTGTTTTCCTTATGAATCTACGGGAAGGCCTCCTGGAAAAGAGGCCTCCCCACTTTTTGCATCAACCTTGAAAGCTGAATAAGCGATTAATTTTGATCGGCCCAGTCCTGCAAAAGCTCCGTTGCCTGTTCGTCGATTCGGGCAATCGTATCCTCCTTGGATTGGCCCTGGGCGAAGGCTACCAGTTCGTTGCCTACCATGGTATCCATCTCGTTCAGGCCCGGCACCCAAGGCTCCAGGTAGTCCGGATAGTTTTCGGAATTGTTGGCAACCGCTTTGAGGATCTGCCACTGGGGATTGGATTCCATCAGTGCCTTCACTTCGGGCAGGTCATAGGCCAGCTTGTTTACGGGATAATAGCCGGTGCCCATCATCCACTTGGCGGAAGCCTCAGGGGTGGAGAAGTACTTGATGAAATCCCAAGCGCCCTCGCTGGTGCCCTTGCCGTTGTCAAACATGTATAAACCAGAGCCGCCAAGGCCAGTTCCGGTGGTGCAGTTTTCATCCACACGGCACAATTCGGCAACGCCGAACTCAAATCCGGCTTCCTGGCTTTGTTTGATCATATTGGCCAGCCCGGCGGAGGAGGCGGCGATGATGGAGTACATTCCGCCTACGAAATCTGCGTTGGGGCTCATGTTGTCGGGATCCACACCGCCGGTTGCAAGCACCTTCTGCCATTCGTCCATGAAGCGGGCCAAGGAGCCGTCCTTGGTCATGCTGATCTGGGTAGGTGTGCCGTTGTGGCCGTTCATGTTGTCAAATGCATATAGGCCTTCTCCCTGCATGGGGATCAGGGAGCCCAGGAGGAAGAAGCGCATTCTTACGCCAAGACCAAACCTGTCGATTTTGTCACCTTGCTTTTTGGTGAGCTTGCTGACGGTATCGGCCAGCTCTGCCAAGGTCTTGGGGAAGGCATCAGGGTCCAAACCAGCCTCTTTAAAATGGTCCTTGTTGTAGTACATGATCACGGAGGAGTTGGCAAAGGGGAAGCCTAGCAGCTTGCCTTCATAGGAAGCGTATTGCAGGGAAGCGGAGGAAATGTTGGCAAGGTCCAGGCCGGTGGGGTCCTTGTCCAGCATGTCGGCAACGGGGATCAGATACTCGTTGTCCTTCATTTCAAAGCAGCCCCGGGCGCTGATTTGGTACAGGTCGGGCAGTTCCGCGTTGCTGCCGGTGGAAGTGATGGCTGTCAGTTTTACAGAAGACTCCTGATACGCCCCTGCGAACAGGGAGGTAACCTTATAGCCGTTCTGTGCGCCCTGGGTAGCATTGTAATCCGCCACGATTTCATCCAGTACTGCGGCTGCGTTGCCGCTCATCGAGTGCCAGAAGAGCACCTCCTTGGGTGCTTCGGCCAAGGCCGGAACAGCCGACAGTGTGGCCAGCAGACAGAGGGTCAGGATCATGGAAAGTACCTTTTTCATGGAAAGAACCTCCTTTTTATATGATGGGCACATTTGCCCATGCATGCATGTTACCCCTTGACGGCACCTGAGGAGATACCCTGTACGATGCTGCGCTGAGAGATGGCGAAAATGACCACGGCTGGCAGAAGGGAAAGGGCTACCGCCGCAAACACCGGCCCCTTTACCGGGGCATCGGGGCTGGATAATAGGGATATACCCACTTGGACGGTACGCATGGCATCGTCGTTGGTAACAAGCAGCGGCCACAGGTAGGCGTTCCATACGTGGATGAAGGAGGAGATCCCCAGGGAAGTGAACACCGGTACGGAGATGGGGATGCAGATGTTCACATAGAATTTTAGGTCTGTGCAGCCATCCAGAAAAGCTGCCTCCCGCAGGGATTTGGATACCGTTTTAAAGTTCTGGCGGAGCATAAACACCTGGGTTGCGGAAACGAAGTAGACGGCCATCACCCCCAGGTACGTATCAATAAGACCCAGGCGGCTTATGGTGAGATAGTTGGAGATAAGCAGCGCTTCCGGCGGGATCATCATGGTGCCAATGATGTAAAAGAAAAGAACATTCTTCCCTTTGAAATTCATAAAGGCAAAGGCGTAGGCGGCTGTGGAGGAAATAATCAAACGAACCAGCGTTACGGTGACGGCTATGAACAGGGAGTTGAGCATATACCTGGGTACCATGGAATGAAAAATGGCTTGAATAAAGTTCTCCAGGTAAAGGAAAGATTCGGGCAAAAGCCGGGGTGGATACGCGTCTATGGCGCCGTCAGTTTTAAATGCGCTCATGAAGCCGTGGAAGATAGGAAAGATAATCAAAAGCCCCAGTGCGAAGGCGAAAAGCTCATGCCAGAAGGTCCTTTGGGCAGAAGTTCTCATTCGTACACAACCCCCTTCTTTTCATACAGAAAGTTGCTCAGCAAAAAGAGGAATGTGATGAGAAAGGCGCATATGCTGGCGGTGGAACCCAATGCATAATTGGAATTGTTGAACCCTGAATTGTATATGTAGTAAATCAGCGTCACCGTGGTATTTTGCGGATCACCCCGGGTAAGCAGCATCACCGGTCCGGACATCATGAGCCCGGCAATCATCTGTGTGCAGATCACAAAAAAAATGGTGGGCGATATGGTAGGAATCATAATGTGGAATACCTTATGCCAGTATCCGGCCCCCTCCAGGTCCGCCGATTCGAGCAACTCCTGCGGCACATTGCGCAGCGCTGCCAGCAGCAGCATGAAGTTGAAGCCCAAATGGATCCATACCTGTATCAGCGTCAGAGAAGGCAATGTCCATGTTTTGTCATTGAGCCAGTTGATGTTTGTCATATTCGCATATACGCCAAGCTGGGTGAGGATATAGTTCAGCACACCGCTTTTGCGCTTGAATATTTCCTTGAACACCATGGAACAGGCTGCCATGGACATGGCCATGGGCATGGCAAACAGTGTTTGATAAGCGTTGGATCCAGGTTTTTTCTGCCTCGCTACCAATGCAAGACCCAAGGGAAGTATGACCGCCATGGGAAGATACATGGCCGCAAACCGGAAGGTGACCCCCAGCGCATTCTGGAAGGCGGAACGGGAAAAAAGGCTGATGTAGTTGCCAAGACCGTTGAACACGGTGATCTGAGCCCGGCTATTCACTTTGCTAAGGCTCATGATGAAGGTGTTTATAAAGGGATAGTAGGAAAACGCCGTGGCCAATACAATAATAGGCAGCACAAAGAGGTATGGTTTCATCGTCCGGCTCAGCTTTTCACGGGGCGTTAGGCCTAAGTACCGTTTGGATAAACCATTGGTATCCGGGCGTCCGATTATCATAATTATCTCACTTCCTGAATGACGTTACCCGCTTTGGTCCATAGCGGCCGTTGCCAATGATGCTTTTTCAAATCATATCACGAATATTATAACGTGTCAATTACTGATTAGCATGTTTTGATGTATGATTTCAGAAAATATTGGTATGTTTTTTCCCGGGAGCATCTTCAATTATTTCATTATCACCTAAAAAAGGTAATTATACGTTTCAATTTTGTCATAAAATTTACTCTGAATGCGGCACAAAGGACATCGTTTATGAAACCTATCATTGACTTATTCTATTTTTACATTATACTAAAAACGAATGGGGTGACACAATGACAACCATCAAGGATATCGCAAAGGCCGCTGGCGTTTCCCAGGGCACGGTGTCCAACGTACTCAATGGAAAAGGGAATGTGAGCAGCAGGAAGATCCATTTGGTGCAGGAAACGGCCAAACGCCTTGGCTATGCTTTGAATCAGCGAGCCCAGGTTCTAAGAAAGGGCTCTTCCAAAACATTGGCAGTGGTGGTACCTGACCTATACAATCGTCAGTATGTTGATTTCTATATCAGTTTCATTAATTACGCGCAGGAGCAGGGGTATCAGGTGAACCTATACCTGTCAGGGGATTCGCCCCAGACGGAGAGGCAGATCATTGGTCAGATCCATTCAAATATTACAGCCGGTGCGGCGGTATTTACCAGCCTTGTCACAGGAGATGATGCTTATCAAAGTGCTGGGTTGGAAAAAGTCCTGTATGTAGAACGCAGTCCCGGATTCCCATGTTCTATGATTGGATTTGATATGGCGAAGATAGGATCGGATTTGGCCGAGTTGGTACTTAGGCAAGGCTACAGGAATGTTGCATTGCTAACGGAAAATCCAGCATTTTCTTCTCAGAAGCAGTTTTGCGAATCCTTTCAAAGCGTTCTACGGGGCACAGATATTGCGCTGAACGTATATCATACGGACGAGGTGCGCTGCCCAAATGACGTTTTTCAAATTATGGAAGTGTCACCCATACCGGAAGTGATTATTGTCACCAATTATGCTTTCGCTATTACGGTGAACAACATCCGCAAGCACTTTTGCCCCAACGATGACATGAGGATATATGGGCTTTCACCTGTTTTCACCTTGCCAGGAGGTGAATTTGAAAAGTACGAATTGAACTATCGCTTAATGGGCAAGACGACCGCCCAGATGCTCATTGGCAGCCTGCATGGGATGGAAATGACACCTGATGTTCGTTTGCTTCCCGGCGATGGTTTACGCGGTTGGCTGCCGCCAGCAGTTGGAAAGCGTGTTGACAAGCTCACCATCGTGACCCTGGAAAGCCCAAGCGCCAGAATTTTGAAAGATATCTCACAGTTATATACGAAAGCCACAGGGATAGAAATCAATGTTGCCATTTACTCATACGACGGCCTAAATGAAATGCTAGCCAATGTGGAGAACACGGACTCTTTCGATGTCATCCGCATCGACAGTCGCAGGCTTTCCTGGTATGCCGAAAAGGCGTTTGAGCCGCTGGAAGAAATCGATCCGTCAATCGGCTCGGTATTTGGTACATTTCTGCCTGGTCTGTCCCAGGAGTATTCCCGATATAAGGATATCCTCTACGCCCTTCCCAGCACACCAAGTTCCCAAATTTTATTCTATCGCAAGGATTTGTTTGAAAACACTGCATGGCGCCGTCAGTATGCCGAACATTACCAGCAGGAATTGCTTCCGCCTTCCAATTATATGGAGTACAACCGTATTGCCCGTTTCTTTACCCGAAAGATTAACCCTCTTTCCCCCGTTCCCTACGGTACAACCATCACCCTAGGCAACAGCAACGTGGCCGGAAAAGAGTATCTCACCCGTTATTTCAGCCACAGTTGCTATCTGTATGACGAGGGCCATATCCAACTAACAAGTCCGCAGGGAATTTTGGCCATGAAAGAGTTGTTGGAAACAAAGGAATTCATTGGCTCAAATCCCTGCAGCACATGGCAGATTGCCGCCAGCGAGTTTGCCAAGGGAAACGTGGCCATGACGGTTATGTTCTCCAACTTCGCCTCCGCCATTGTGGGCACAGATTCTCGGGTGCTGGACAAGATTGGTTATGCATTGGTGCCGGGAGGCAACCCCATGACTGGAGGGAGTGCCATAGGAGTATGCCGTTATTCGAAAAGGAAAGAAGAAGCCTTGCGCTTCATCCGTTGGTTGTGCACCGAGGAGGTGGCTACAGCCATGACGCTGATGGGTACCATGTCCCCCTGCAGAAAGACCTATGAAAATTATGAAGTCATGGACCTGTATCCTTGGCTCTTGATGGCTAAGGACAACTTTGCATTGTCCCATACGCGTTATGCCCCCGAAGACGGCGGATATCCCTTTGATGAGCCGAAATTTCTTGGTATTCTGGGCATGGCTGTCCATACGGCGTATCACGGCATCATGATGCCCGAGGACGCGCTGCGTTTCGCCCAGTCCACTTTCGAAAAAACGTACGCCTGCCATAAAGGTTGAGGAGGATATCTTTAATGGACGAAAGGGTTGTATCTTGCGATGTGGCCGTCATCGGCGCAGGGCCCGGCGGCATTACGGCAGCGCTTTCCGCTGCCAGGCAAGGCGCGAAGGTAGTTATGGCCGAACGGAACGGGCACATCGGCGGCAATCTGGTGATGGGCCTGCCGCTGCTTGGTTACCTGGATCAAAATGGCCGTCAAATCATCGGCGGCATCGCCCAGGAATTCGTGGACGACCTTGTCCGCTCTGGCCACTGTTTCGGCCACAGCCGCTGTCCCATGCACAATTCCATCACCATCCTGCATCCCGAAATGCTCAAGCTGCTATTGTTTCAAAAGTGCAAAGAAGCAGGTATCCGGCTCTTGCTGCACAGTGAGCTGACCGAGGCTCGTGTGGAGGATAGAAAGCTTGTCCGTGTCATTATGACGGGCAAGGGCATGCGTACGGTGATCGAAGCGGATGTATTTGTGGATGCCACGGGGGATGGAGACCTGGGCTACCTGTGCGGCGCGGCCTATGGAAAGGGTGCTGCCGGAACGGGTGTGCTGCAACCGCCCACGGTAATGTTCTCGCTGACCGGCGTGGAGGAGGAAAGGTTCTTCGTTTTCCTGGATGAGCATCCGGAAAACATGATGCAACTGGACAGCGTGACTGTCGGCGCGGGATACGATACCACCCTGTGGCGCAGTACCCCAAACCATGTATTCGTGGGCATGCAGGCTTATCTGGAGCAGCTGCGCCGCGACCATGACCTTCCGGTACTCAGGGAAAACATTATTTATATCAACTCCACCATCCCCGGCAAGGTTTTTGTCAACACTGTACGGGTTCCGGGCTGCGACGGCAGCGATATCGACAGTCTGACACAGGGCGAGATCGACGGCCATCTGCAGATACCCGGCATTGTGGACATGTTCAAAAGGTACGTGCCAGGCTTTGAAAGCTGCCATCTGGATCACATCAGTCCTGCCATAGGCATCCGTGAATCCCGCCGCTTCGCTGGCATTGACACCCTTCGCATTGGGCAGGTGCTCGGCGGCACCATCCCCCCAGATACCATCGCCCTGGGTGGCTACAAGGTGGACATTCACAACGGCCAGGGCAAGGGCACGATCCTCAAGGAAGTCAAAAATCCTTACGGAATCGGCATGGGCTGCCTGATCAGCCGCGACATTGACGGGCTGCTGTTCAGCGGGCGATGCATTTCCATGGATTCTGAATCGCTGGGTTCACAGCGGATCATGCCCACCTGCATGGC
>JAEZLW010000152.1 GCA_023415145.1 Bacillota bacterium
ACGGTGGCCATGGCGCTGTTAATGCGCCAGCCGCTGATGCTTGTATTGATTGCCTTTACAATGGTCATGTCTTCGGTCTCGGTCATTGTACAGAGGGTTTATTTTAAGCTCACGCATGGCAAGCGTATTATCAAGATGTCGCCTATCCATTACCACTTCGAGCTGAGTGGTTATTCGGAAACGCAAGTCGTGGCACTGTATGCCATCGTTACCGGCATTTTGTCCCTGGTGGCAATCCTATCCATGAATGTGACCGGCATATACTAATTCAGATACGGCACATTATCCGGCTGTAAGGGGGTATTTGCTTGAACTGGGAGAACAAGAACGTGATGGTCGTGGGCATGGCCCGCAGCGGTGTGGCTGCTGCGCAGTTATTGGCAAGACACGGCGCAACGCCCTTTTTGGTGGACCAAAAGAAGCGGGAAGAGCTGCGCATCTCCCTGGACGAGCTTGATACGCTCCCGGTCAGATGGCACTTGGGTGAGGAACCGCAAGCGCTGCTAGATCAGGTGGATGCCATTGTCATAAGTCCCGGTGTTCCAATCCAGTCGCCGTTTATTGCAAAGGCCAGGGCGATGGGCCTGCCGGTGGTGGCGGAATTGGAGCTGGGTTACCAGTTGACGGAAGGTACCACTGTGGCCGTAACCGGCACCAACGGCAAGACAACTACGGTATCGCTGCTGGGAGAAATCTTCAAAAACGCCGGGAAATTAACGTATGTGGCGGGGAACATCGGCTATCCCATGTGTCTGGCCGCCATGGAAAGCCGCCGGGAGGACGTGATCGTGGCGGAGGTATCCAGCTTCCAGCTGGAAAGCATCGATACCTTCCACCCCAAGGTGGCGGCCATCCTGAACATCACGGAGGACCATCTGAACCGCCATGGAACCATGCAGGAATACATCCGCATGAAAGCGCGGATTTTTGAAAACCAAAGCAGCCAGGATGTGGCGGTGCTGAACTTCGACGATCCCATTTTGCAGGAAATGGCGGGACAATTGAAAAGCCGGGTGGCCTGGTTCTCCAGGACACAGGCGGTGCCCCTTGGTGCCTTTGTGGAAAATGGCAAAATCATGTGCGCCTGGGGCGGGGAAACCCGGCCCGTGTGCGATGTGGACGCTGTGTACATTCCCGGCCCGCATAATTTGGAAAACGCGCTGGCGGCTACGGCGGTGGCGGTGGCCATGGGCGTGCCTGCGCCTGTGATCCGTCATTCGCTTCGCACCTTCCAGGGTGTGGAGCACCGCATTGAGCGGACAAGGGAGCTGGGTGGCGTTGTCTACTTCAACGATAGCAAGGGGACCAACGTTGACTCCACCATCAAGGCCGTGCAGACCATGAGGGTACCCACCGTGATCATACTGGGGGGGTATGACAAGCACGCCGACTTTTCACCCCTGGCCAGGGAAATGGCAGCTTCACCCTGTATGACCCATGCGGTTTTGCTGGGGCAAACGGCGGAACAGATCGAAAAGGCGCTGCTTAATGCCGGCTTTGACCGCATCACCCATGTCACTACCCTAAAGGATGCCATCGACAAGGCACGTGCCCTTGCCGTATCCGGAGGCAATGTTCTCTTTTCCCCGGCTTGCGCCAGCTTTGATATGTTCTCAGATTATGAGCAGCGGGGCCGCATCTTTAAGGAGTTGGTGAATGACCTAGTCTAAGGATGAAGGATTTCGCGTCTGCGGACGCGACCAGGGCTTTCCGATCGCCCTGGACCTTCGGGGGCCAACTTCATTAATAAGATTCACTATTACTTATTGAATGATGAATTGGAAATAGGCCTCTGAACAACATCCTCCCCGGGGGTGTAACGAGGGGACCGAAGTCCCCTCGTTTGAAGTCGTCTCCTCCGGCTTTGCCGGAGGGGCGGGGCGTTTGCGAAGCAAACATTCCTTGCACGGTTTCCTGGCCGTCTGTGCTACAGCGTCCAAGCGAAGCGCAGGACACTGTAGGGCATACAAGGAAGCCGTGAAAAACTCGCAAAAAGGGCAAAGCCATTTTTGCGAAACATATGCTCCCTCCCTCCCCCGAGGGGCCTGTCAGGCGGAATTGCACCGCCGGAAAGGTAAGGAAGCATGACGGACATAAAGGCCGCCGGGAGGGCGGACAATCGAGCGGTACCGGTGAAAAGGCAGCGTGGCGTGGATGGTGCCATGGTTGTAACGCTGATGCTCTTGCTGATGGCTGGGCTTTTGGTATTGTTCAGCGCAACATACTATACAGCCCAGGACAGAGGCGATGCTTTGAGCGAGGTTAAAGAGCAGCTCATAGGTATCGGGGTGGGGCTTGTGGCGTTGGTTGCCACATCACGGGTGCCCTTCGCCTTTTGGAAAAAGCCATGGGTGGTTCTATCCGGCCTGGCAGCCAGTGCCGTGCTGCTGGTTCTGGTGCTGATCCCCGGCATCGGCGTATACCTGAATGGGTCTAGAAGGTGGCTGAACCTTGCGGGAATGAGCTTTCAGCCGTCGGAGCTTTGCAAATTTGCGGTGGTTGTCTTTCTGGCCACAGCGCTTTCCAACAGCGGCGACAGTGTGCGGTTTTTGTTCCGAGGCATTGTGCCGCTGATGGTGATACCGGCTTTCTTTTTCCTGCTGATCCTGGAGCAGCCCAATCTTTCCACTGCCATGTCCATTCTAATGGTCAGCGGCGTGATGATTTTGATGGCGGGTGCCAAATGGAAACATTTGGGTCTGATGGGGATATTGGGTGTGGCGGCAGGTTTGTTTTATGCCTGGAGTGAGCCATACCGGAGGGAGCGGCTTTTGTCCTTCCGTGACCCATTTGCCAAGATGAGCGATGAGGGGTATCAATTGGCCCAGTCCCTGATCGCCTTTGGTTCAGGCGGGCTGTACGGTATGGGGCTGGGGCGGGGCCGGCAAAAGTATGCCTTCCTGCCTTATCCGGAAAGCGACTTTATATTCGCCATCGTGGGAGAGGATTTCGGGCTGTTTGGCTGCCTGGTGGTCATTGCACTGTTTGCGGTTTTTATGTTTGTGGGCATGCGTATCGCCGTAACCTGCAAGGACAAGTTCGGATGCCTGCTTGCGGCGGGGATTACCTCCATGATCACCATACAGGCATTTCTGAACATGGGGGTGGTGGTGGGAATCCTTCCTACAACAGGCTTGCCTCTTCCGTTCTTTAGTAAGGGAGGTACCTCCATTTCCATCCTGATGGCGGCTGTGGGCATTCTACTCAACATCAGCCGAAGCGGCGAACGCAACCTTAGGTAGTCCGTCTCACTCCATTTTTCTCTCTCCTCACCAAATTTTCCCGCTGACATAGGATGAAGCACGGGAAATAACGGTGGAGGTGAAACACATGGGATTTTTCCGTGTGGAGGGTGGGACGCCCTTGGCGGGTTCCGTCCGCGTGAACAGCGCCAAGAATGCGGTGCTGCCCATTTTGGCTGCCAGCATTTTGACCATGGAGGAAGTCACACTGCTGGACTGCCCTAATATCAGCGACGCCCATCATATGGCTGATATATTGGAAATCTTGGGCTGCCGGATCACCCGTTCGGAAGGCACGATGCATATTGTCTCCAGCGAATTACATAATTGGGAAATGCCAGACAGCCTCTCCAAGCAGATACGTTCCTCCATATTTTTGCTGGGGCCAATCCTGGGCCGATTCCGCAGGGCAACGGTGACCTATCCCGGTGGGTGCGAAATAGGCATGCGGCCCATCGACCTGCATTTGCAGGGGCTGCGCAGGCTGGGTGTAACCATCCTGGAAGAGGGCGGGCTGATCCACTGCGACGGGCGTGACATGCACGCGGCTGACGTTCACTTTGACTATCCCAGCGTAGGCGCTACGGAAAACGTGATGATGGCGGCGGTTCTGATCCCGGGAACGACCACCATCCACAACGCAGCCAGGGAACCGGAGATTGAGGATCTGCAAAGATTCATCAATGCCATGGGTGGCAATGTGCGTGGTGCGGGCACCCATACTATCCAGGTAAAAGGCGTCAAGGCCCTTCACGGTGCGGTATACCGCCCCATCCCCGACAGGATTGTTGCGGGCACATTATTGGCGGCTGCGGCTATCACCGGCGGCGAGGTACACTTGGACAACGCTCCCGTCAGGGACATGGTGGCGGTGCTGGCAAAGCTTCGCGAAATGGGCTGTGATATACGGGACAAAATTGGCACCATCGATTTGAAAGCGCCCAAGCGGCTAACCGCCTTCCAGCAGCTTCAAACGCAGCCCCATCCAGGTTTTCCTACCGACATGCAGGTGCAGATGCTGGCATTGGCGGCCATCGCAAAGGGAACATCCATTGTGGTGGAGAATGTGTTTGAGAACAGGTTTACTCACGCGGGGGACTTGAACCGCATGGGTGCCAACATCATGGTCAACGGCCGCATGGCCATTGTCCAGGGTGTGGAAGCGCTTTACGGCGCGAGGGTGAACGCAAGGGACCTTCGCGGAGGCGCGGCACTGGTTATCGCCGGTCTGGCCGCACAGGGCATCACTGAGGTGGATAATGTGCACCTGATTGACCGGGGATATGAGAACCTGGAAGGGATGCTTATAAGCCTGGGCGCGAAGATACAAAGGATTGAATGATTGAATTACCGAAGCTGAGGAGGTGCCGAAATGGCACAGCATGGCGGCCCTCATAGGGTGCGTGAGGATATGCGCACAGGGCCGGTGCCGGCCCGAATACCGGAAAATCTGAAAAGGTCCCGCCCCAAGGGCAGGGGCCTTTGGGCCGTTCTTTGCCTGCTCTTTGTACTGGTGGGGGTCGGGATCATACTGCATAGTACATTGTTCCGCCTAAAGCGCGTTCAGGTGGTGGGCACTTCCTACCGTACACCCCAGGAGGTGGTGACGCTGGCCGGGGTTGCGGAGGGGGACAACATACTTCTGCTGGACGAGGACATCATTCGTGACAGAATCAATGCTGACCGGTACCTTATTTTTCAGAAGATGCAGCGGGATTATCCTGACGGGCTGATTCTGCAGGTGTTTGAACGAATACCGCGTGTAAATATCCAATCCATGGGCGTACAGTATACACTGGATTGGGAAGGAATGGTTCTGGAACAGACGCAGACGCTGCAATTGACCGAAGGGCTGGTGGCCGTTACCGGCCTTCAAATCACTTCCAGCACGCTTGGCCGCTACATTGCCTGCCAAAGGGAGGAACAGCTTGCCGCCTTTAGAAAGGTGTTGTCTGAGATGGCTCTGCAGGAAATAATCTCCCAAATTTCGGAATTAAATCTTGCAGATATGGACAATCTGTATTTGGTATCTGTTGACGGTTTCACCATCCGGCTGGGGGATGCCGGGGATATGCAGGCCAAAATAGGTGCTATGCGGGCTGTGCTTGATTATTTGCACGAGACGGGCCGCGAGAAGGGGAGCATTGATGTTTCCGCTCCCATCAATCCCACCTATATTCCCATGGAGTAAAAGCTGGCGAAAAATGGGGGATAATGGGAGAAAAATATGAAAAAACATCGGATTTTCAACGGTTTTCCCTTGCGGTTTTTTCCTAAAACAGGTACAATGTATATTGGTAAGCTGGGGAATTGAATGTTCATCTCCAAGGAACATTTGAAACCATGCAATATATGAAAAAATATGCACACCTGCATTTTTCTTCTTCTCAACAGGGATGCTTCTATGCTATAATGTTTTTTGACCTATGGCAGAAGTTCCCGACGAACGGGGGTATGAGGAACTTATGAAGACCACT
>JAEZLW010000173.1 GCA_023415145.1 Bacillota bacterium
TAGTGAAGCTGCTTGCGCTCTTGCATATTTCATGCTACAATAAATCGCAAGAAGCCCTGTGCAGATTTGCATGGGGCCTCTTTTGTGTGTGCAGTGAAGGAGGCGTTTTCATGGAAACCATGCATTACGACGCGATTGTAATTGGTGCCGGTCCGGCGGGCATTTTTACCGCGCTGGAGATGGCCTCCATCAAACCGGAAAGCCGCGTGCTGATCGTGGACACCGGCCGAGCCATCGCGCGCAGGGCGTGTCCGGCCCGGACAACCGGCAAGTGTGTGCATTGCGATCCCTGCGCCATCGTCCACGGCTGGGCGGGGGCGGGCGCTTTTTCAGACGGCAAGCTATCCTTGAGTGACGAGGTTGGCGGACATATCAGCGACTATATGGGGCATCCCAAAGCGCAAAAGATGATCCGCCACGCCGACGATATTTACCTGCGCTTCGGCGCGCCCCAGGAGGTTCACGGCCTGGATGACCGCAAGGTGGAGGAAATCTCCTACGAAGCCAGCCGCCACAACATCAAGCTCATTCCCTGCCCGGTGCGCCATCTGGGTACGGAAAACGCTGGCGTCGTGCTGGAATCCATGCATGACTATCTGGTGGAAAAAACAAATACCACCTTTGCGGAGCTGACCACCGCCAGCGATATCCTGGTGGAAAACAACAAGGTTGTGGGCGTGAAGCTTACCCCCAAGAAAGGGGAGCCGTATACAGCTTTGGCACCATACGTGGTGGCAGCGCCGGGCCGCGGCGGCGCGGCATGGCTGGCGGCGGAGGTGGGCCGTTTGGGCTTGCGCACGCAGAACAACGAAGTGGACATCGGCGTGCGGGTGGAGGTGCCCAACGCCATCATGGACCATCTCACAAAACACCTGTATGAAGCCAAGCTGGTGTACTACAGCGATACATACGAAAACAAGGTGCGCACCTTTTGCATGAATCCCGGCGGCGTGGTCAGCGAGGAGCATTACGAGGGCGGCATTGCCGTGGTGAATGGCCACAGCTATGGCGATGAGAAAATGCGCACCGGCAACACCAACTTTGCCATGCTGGTTTCCACCAGGTTTACCGAGCCTTTCAATCAGCCCATAGAATATGGCCGGTATATCGCCCAATTGGCCAACATGCTCACCGGCGGGCCGATCATGGTGCAGAGGCTGGGCGACTTGCTCCAGGGCCGGCGCACCGACATCAGCCGCTTGAACAAATCCACTACCGTGCCGACGCTCACTACGGCGGTGCCTGGTGATTTGAGCTTTGTGCTGCCGCCGAGGCATTTGACCAGCATTGTGGAGGCTTTGAAGGCCTTTGACCACCTGGCCCCCGGCCTGTACAGCCGCAACACACTGCTGTATGGCGTGGAAGTGAAGTTCTACTCCAGCAAGGTAATGGTAAACAACCAGTTTGAGACACCCATTGCCGGCTTGTATGCCATCGGGGACGGGGCCGGCATCACAAGGGGATTGATGCAGGCCAGCGTGACGGGGATCGCCGTGGCGCAGGATATCGCAGGGAAAATGAAATAAAGCGCTACAAAAACAGGGCATTGCAGGCTTTCTGCAATGCCCTGATGTATATGAAATGCTATGCCCCATACAGCCTTAATAGTTTTGCATAATCAATGCAAAACTGCATATCCTTTGCGCCCAGAACAGCCTTGTAGTATTGCTTTGCTTGGTTCACCACGGATATGCGGCGAAGCATGTCCTCTGCATTGGCTTGCGCCACATCGGCAACGGAAGTATACCCTGCTTCGAAAAACGCTTTAGCCGCCATCGGGCCTACGCCGTTGATCCTGACCAAATCGCAAAGGGAGTACAGTTCATCCTGTACGGTTTGCTTTTCCCAACAATCCTTGGAGGTTTTGATTCCCTCCTTGTTCAACGTGCTTACACGAGCGGCATCCATGCCGGGAAAATGTGAAAGAGGCACGGGCTTTTGCTCCAAACTGCCGGTCTCCCTGCGCAGGATGTTCAGGTATTCTTCCGAAATACCACTGCTTGCTGCAAATGCCGCAAGTTTTTCGGGGGTGGACAACGCTTTTTTCAGTTGTGCCATGTTGCCGATGCCCTGGCCAGCAATTTTTGAAAAGTTTGCATCAACATCCTGCCATAGAATCCTTCGGCTGGGAAGCAGATTCTGTTTTTTCAGCAATTCCCGATACTCCTGCAAGGTGATGCAGTTCAGATCGAGACTGTAAGGCATGATCCCTTCCTCCTTTCAACATGAATGGTACGGGTAATGTTGGGCTCATGCCCGCCCAAACTTCAACATTTGGCTCATGCGCCTTGATCTTCTTTTCCCGCATCATCAGCACATAAGAAGTAACTTCCTGCTATCCGGACAGTAGCGCCGCCTCCGAACAAGATTCTGTGCCGCCCATTTTCATCCATGGTGGTGTCAAGCTTCACAAAATTAGGAGCATTTTGCGATGGTCCCTGTTCGATACGAATCATTGTGCCATTCCAGAGATGATTCTTGAGCAGATAATATCCCAGTGCAGAATTGCCCGATCCGGTAGCCGGGTCCTCCAGATAGCCGAACTTCGGGGCAAAGACCCTTGTACGGATGAAGTCTTCCCCATATGCGGTTTCCATTGAAAAGACCGTAATGATGTCAATATCGTTTGATTCGCAAAACTGTTTCATAAGTTCCATAGGAGGGTTGAGTGACAATATGCCGCTCAAGGTTGCGATGGGAACAATGAGCGTGTTCAGGCCGGCATTTAATAAATCAACCGGATAACGCGCATCGATGGATGGGAATGGCGTATTCAGAGCTTTGCTGATTTTTTCCGCCGTAAGGTCCGTACCGATTTCAGTGCAGGCCGGTGCGGTAATAAATACGGCATCTTCGCAGTTCATTCTGTTGTGTACCTGCAATGTGCCTTTTCTAGTCAGGATATTGATTTTTTCTCGACTCAAAAGGGAATGTGTGCTTTTGATGACGTCATACATGCATGCAATGGTCCCGTGGCCGCAGAACTCCACCTCACATTCGGAAGAATAGTAAAGCAGCGAAAAATCGATATCTTCGTGATCAGAAGCCGGACGGCAGTAAACGACTTCACTGACAAACCCTTTCAGCTCTCTGGCAATTTGCTGCATATCATCATCGGTCATCTCCAGATCCGTATATACGCAGCCGGCCGGATTTCCCAAAGAGCCGTTTCCGGTGAAAGCATCGATCTTTTTAAAAGGATATGTTTTCAACAGGCATTCCCCCTTCTTTTTACCTATGCTTAACCATACACTAGCCTTGGTACATTGTTATATTTTGCATTATATTCTTGAGATTGTATGATGTCAATGAACATCCTTTTCTGGGCCGTCTCATTTGGATTATCGTCAAGGAATAAAGATAAATAATAGAGAAAACAAGCTGTGCAACCGAAGGTCCAGGGCGACCGGAAAGCCCTGGTCGTGCCGTGCGGCACGAAATGCCCTTGATTTTTTGAGACGAATATCACCGCAAAGGATAGGATTTCACCCCTGCGGGGGCGACCAGGGC
>JAEZLW010000028.1 GCA_023415145.1 Bacillota bacterium
GCATTACTTCTCCCACATCTGGGAGATGATGGCCCTTGACAGAGGTACACCATATGAATTGCATGGCATTCAGGTGGGGGTGGGCACATACCTGGCTTTGCGGCTCTATGATGATATCCGCAGGATCAAGCCTGACAAGCAAAAGGCGCAGGATTTTATGGCAACCTTCAACAATGCTGCGTGGGAGCAGGAAATGCAAAAAATATTCGGCAAGGCTGCCAATGCCATTATCGCCGCAGAGCATGCCGCATACCACAAGAACGATTCCGCCCGTCATAAGCAAAGGCTTGAAAATATCCTTGCCCACTGGGAGGAGATACAGGCAATCATCGTTAAGGAGCTGCCGGCTGTAAACGATGTTGCGCAGTTGATGCGAAACCTTGGCATGCCGATGGAACCATCGGATATAGGCATCGGCAATGATGACGTTTACGCCGCCTTCATCGGTTCCAGGGATGTGCGGGACAAGTACTTGACAAGTTCGTTTCTATGGGATTTGGGGCTGCTGCATGAGATGCGGCTGCCTGTGTGACAGCCTGACACTTTAAAACGAACCAAAGTAATGGTGATCAGAAGAAAGAACAATTTCGGAGAAAGAAGCGGGAGCGTGCTCTTGAAAAAGCGCTTGAGCGAGAGCGTGTTGTAGATTCCGCCGTCTCACAGGTATCCGTTGTGATGGAATACAGGGCTGCCATCATGATATGAGCATAGCAACCGATGGTTTGTAAATTGAAAAAGCAGAGGCTCCGGCAAATCATGCCGGAGCCTCTTGTCTTTGTTTGTGGTATTATATCAATGTACATTACTGCCTGCTTATCTGCCCGTACAGCTTTTCCTCTGCAAAGAGGAACAATTTTTTCATTCTCTCTATTATATCCTTGTCCAACTCATTCCACGTGAACCAGGGCCACAGCGGGCACTTGAGCATCATGCCATCCGGGTATTTCAGTGGCAGCGCCAGCTTTTTGCGCTGGCCGCTTTTATCTGTTTGGGTGCAGTAGCCGCAGTTGTCGCAAACCTTGGTTCTTTGAAAGCACAATTCTCCAAGATCATAGCTCATTTCATTGTAGAACCCAAGAATCAGCCGGAAGGATGGCACACGGAACTCGTAGCACATTTGCAGCCTGTCCCGCCAGCGGTATGAAATGTGAAGATAGCCGCGCTCCTTGCCAGGGTATTCTTTTACCCAACGTACCTGCAGGCCGCGTTCATCATTGAAGCATGTATAGCCAAGCTTTTCAAAGAAGGACTCCAGCTCGATAAGCCAGGTTGGATCATCATAGAGCTTGCCGAACATTTGAGTGGCGCGGTAGGGGAGACCGGGGATGGTGCCAAAGAGAAAGCGGGTCAAGTAAGGAATCTGCCCATCCTGCAAAGGTGTGATGCTGCAGCGTTTTTTGTAGGCAGGGAAGATGGCTGGATATGCTTTGCAGCTTAAGAGGACGCCATCCGGTGTACTATCGCTTTGAATGCCGAACAAAAGCAGCCTGTCAAGCAATTTTAAGGTTGGCTTCCAGTCAGTTTTGGCTATAAAAAGTCCGTCATCCCGCACATTGCCCAGTGAGCCCAGCTTATGCAGGGTGCTAACCCAATCGAAAAACTTCTTTTCGATTTTCGCCATGGCATCCATCAATTCCGGATCGCTGTTGTTAAGATGCCAGCGTTCCTCAAAACACCGGTCCGGTTCGGGAGAAATACCGATCCATTCGGGGTTTTGACAGCAGGCATCTATTACGTCATAAAAAAACGAGTGCAATTGATGCTGGGATTCCAGATCGGTTTCATCCGGCGAGGGAACAAATTCGGGAGAGGAAGCCAGGTAGGCATATAGGATTCTTGCTCCAAGAGTGGGGAACGATTGGCCCAGGGAGAGCTTTTCTTTCATGATACTTTCCTCTGATATTCTTTGGTAACGATATGCTGTAAACAGCATGCTGGGAATTAGTATAAACACATCGTTGCGCCTTTGCAAGCAAAAGCCCATGACTGCACACTTGCTTTGTGGTACAATAGGCCATCGGAAGAATACTGTGCAAGGGAGTTATATCATGATTGAACTCAAGGAAACCTATCCCGCTGACAAGCCGGAAATGTACGCCCTTTTGAAAAAGCAGCTAGCAGCGCTGATGGAAGGCGAGAATCACCCACTGCCGCATATGGCCAACATGGCAGCGCTGCTAAACGGAGCGCTTGCTGATATCAACTGGGTGGGCTTTTATTTGATGACAGACGGTGACCTTTTGCTGGGACCGTTCCAGGGCAAACCTGCCTGCATCCGCATCCCGCCAGGCAAGGGCGTGTGCGGCACGGCGGTAATGCAAAACAGGACGCAATTGGTTATGGATGTACATCAATTCCCCGGCCACATTGCCTGTGACAGTGCTTCCAATTCTGAAATCGTCGTTCCCATCCGCGTAAACAGCGAAATTATCGGCGTACTGGATATAGATAGCCCCCTCCTTTCCCGCTTTGATGCGCAGGATTCAAAAGGGCTGGAGGAAATGGTGCAAATGCTGGCCGAAGGATGCCGGTGGTAAAGGCGCTTTATACGTTGCCGGATAAGCCGGGAAGGATCCGGCCCTTGCGCGCTTTGAAGATGGTTGTTATGATATCAATAGCGGTGCCAATGATCGCTATGATGCTTAATATGAGTATATTCCGCTGCCAGTGTTCGTTCATCACCTGAACGCTAAGCCTGAGAGCTTCCGCTGTCCGCGCAATGAATGCGGGGTTGAAGGTATCAGGGCTGCGCAAAAAGAGGATGGTAGCCACAGCCCAAGCGATGCTGCTTAGCCCATGGAGCACCGCCGTGGTGGCATTCCAGCGGCCATAATAGAGCTTGACTGCCGCAACAGCCCAGGAGCAGGCTGTAAGCGCCACCAGATAAGGAACATAGCGGGATACCGCCAGGCTTTGGAACAGCGGTGTGCTGATTCCGCCTGGACCGTTATCAAACCAGGCGATCAGGTGCTGGTACCGTGTCATCATAACAAGAAAAAGCGCTGACAGCACCATGCCGATGATGGTCTCTGATCGGGAAATTTTCACCGTGTTTTGGGGAGGGATATCCGGCAGGTCTTTTATTGTCCAATCCTTCCTTTTCTGCAAGCCGTTGAAGTATTCTGTCAGTGCAAAAGCCAGCGTCACCCATAAAAAGCCGCTGGTCACGGCCGAGAAAAGGCTGCCCAGTACACCGGCCAGGATAGACGCAAATACTTTCCCGTAGCTGCCTTCTACAGGTGCATCAGTCAGTGCGCCAAACAGATGGATCACCACCATTACCACGGCCAGAATGGGAATGACCAATTTCAATACAGTAAGGTAGTCGTCGAACATGGCGGGGGAGATCAAGTACCTTGGCCGGGTTCGGTACTGTTCCGACAGCTTCGCGGGATCGCCAAGGGATGTGAGTACTCGAGTGATATCCTCCTGGGCTGCGTTTTCTGGCAGCATGTCGGCAATGTTGGCCCTCAGTTCCTTTTCCACATCAGGGCGGCTTTTTTCCGGAAGCCGCCTTGTCACATCATACACATAACGGTCGATCAAAGAACTCATGATTGTTCCTCCTTCAGCAGGTTTTGCATTTCCTCACATAAATGAAGCCATTCCACTTTCAGCGTTTCAAACAGTGCCATACCCTGGCCGCTGAGCAGGTAATACTTGCGGGGACGGCTTTCGGCGGTATCCCAACGGCTTTCCAGCAAGCCTTGCGACTCCAGCCGTCGAAGCAGCGGATAGAGCGTGCCGGGCTCTATGGTCGTGTGCTTTTCCTCCAGTTGCTGCAAAAGCGAATAGCCGTAGCTGGGGCTTTTCAATTGGCTGAGCACCGCCAGCGTCAGCGTTCCGCGTCGCATTTCCAACAGGATGTTGTTCAAGAGCACGGAATCATCCAATGACATCACCTCGTGATCATTATAATGTGCGACGCACACTATTGTCAATATGAAATTATTATTTTTTTGCTTCATTGAAAAAATCCGGCACAAGCTTTTGCATGTACCGGTCTGTGTAACGGATAGAAGAGATGCATTTGTTTATAAGATGACCACATGCACCTGCACATGAGGCAGGCGCATCCGAAGCAAAGCCGCCACATCCCGGCGGTCTGGGCCTTCCGGCCGCCCCGCGCCAATGACGATATGGGCAACATGCTGCTCCTGGGCGTAGAGGATCAGCCTCTCCAGCGTGTCCGGAGCGCGCAGCACGGCCATTTCCGCTCCAACCTCACAAGACATGCTATAGAGGTAATTGAGAGCCTCACTTTGGGTGGAATTGCCCAGTAGCGGAGCGCCCGCCGGGGCCACATGCACCACCAAAAGCGGTGCTGACAAACCGGCGGCAAGCTGTGCGCCGGTTTTGATGAGTCTGTCACATGATTTTTGACCGGTCACACAGACCAGTACAGGTTGTTCTTCGTGCACGGAGAAAGACTCCTTTTCGGCATACATGGCCAGATACGCTCCGGTGGCCCTTCATCACTCCGCCCGGCGTATATCGGCCACAGCCTTGTCATGGGATACGATGGTAATCAAGTCGCCCGGTTCAAAAGGCGGCATTCCCTTGTGCACATCGTAATAAAAGAGCCGATCGTCGGCCGCATCTCCCTTTTCGCCGACATTGACTGTCATGGGATAGTACTCCACGCCTTCCCGGAAGCAGGACTGGCTGCCAACTTCGGTCAAGCGGCCTGTCGTTTCCCTCTTTCTGCCTTCCAGCACGTTTTTCAAATGCCGGCTATAGCTCAGCACTGGGCTTAAAAACATTCCATAACAGAAGATAACCATGGCTCCGCCCAGGATGGTCAGCAAAATCGTCAGCCATTGCAGGCGGACATCTGGAAGCAGCGAAACAACGATGCCAGCCAGAAAGAGAGCCAGGGGGATTAAAAGTGCAAGGAGACGGCGCTTGAGCTGCCGGTTGTTTTCTTCCCAATCGTTTGTCTTATACAATGCTGTTTCCTCCGTATGCTATGCGTAAAAAGGACGCGGCATGCGCCTATGCTTTATTTATACGACAAATCGGCTGCCTTGTAAAGGGCAAAAGCGCAGTTTGTCTATATAGCTGTCTGATCTATGCAAAAGGCCGGCACAACGAAACCAAACGGCGTACTGCCTTCCTCTTAACAAAAACGGCCCGCTCCACTGTTGTTGAAACGGGCTGTGAACGCAGCACAGGGTTGCGGGCAGATGATGAGATTCGTTGACAACAAACCAAAGGCGAAGGCTTAAACTGCTTTTTGCATTGACGTCAGTTCTTTATCCTTTGCATCAGCTTGATGACCAGGAAAAACAAACACAACACCAGGAAAACTCCGGAAAGGCCCAATCCCGTAGTGATGAGGCCTTTGCCCATGAGTGTATCGGCAAAAGCGGGAGCGGAGGTTTCCATAGCTGCCTCAACGCTTTGCGCCATGGCGGAAGCAAACAGCCAACTGAACATGATCGTTAAACCTTCTTTCTATCGATGCTAAAGTCAGCGGGCAAGCAGCATACTGACCAGTGTAATCACCATGCCACCGGCAACGACGGAACCCAACTGGCCGGCCACATTTGCGCTAATGGCCTGCATAAGTACAAAGTTGTAAGGATCTTCTTCCTTGGCAAGCTTCTGTACAACGCGGGCGCTCATGGGGAAAGCGGAGATGCCGGCTGCCCCGATCATGGGATTGATTTTCTCCTTGCGGAACAGGTTCAAAAGCTTGGCGAAAAGAACGCCGCCAGCCGTGTCAAATACAAACGCGAATAGACCCAGCAGCATAATCAACAAGGTTTCCAACCGCAGGAAATTATGTGCCACCATGGTGGAGCCGATGGTCAAGCCCAGCAGGATGGTAACCAGGTTGGCCAGCTCGTTTTGTGCAGTCTTGCTCAGCCGCTCCAACACGCCGCACACGCGCAGCAGGTTTCCGAACATGAGGGAGCCGATCAGCGGCACGCTCATGGGCACGAGAATGCCGGCCACCAGCGTTACGATGATGGGGAAGAGGATCAAAGCTGTCCGGGGTGTTTTCTCCTCTTTATATTCCATACGGATGGTGCGCTCTTTTTTGGTGGTCAGCGCCTTGATGACCGGCGGCTGGATGATTGGCACCAGGGACATGTAGCTGTAAGCCGCTACGGAAATCGGGGCGATAAACTGTTCCAGCTTGAAATGGTTGGCTACGTACAGCGTGGTGGGGCCATCGGCCGCGCCGATGATGCCGATGGCGGAAGCAAGCTTCAGAACCATTTCGTTGGCCAAGCCGGGCACAAATACGGGAATCAAAAGCAATGAGAGCAGGAAGGTTGCAAAGATACCGAACTGGGCTGCCGCGCCGAAGAAGATCATGGAGGGGTCCTTTAGAAGAGGCGTAAAATCCACCATGGCTCCCACCGCGATAAAGATCAGCAAGGGAAACAATTCGTTCTTGATACCGGAGTTGAACAAGACCGTCAGGAAGCCTTCGGGACCAAGCACGGCAGGCAAAGCAGTTTCCAACACCGGAGGCAGGTTGGCCAGGATGGCACCAAAGCCAATAGGCAATAAAAGAGCAGGTTCATAATCCTTTTTGATAGCCAGATAAATCAGGACACCGGATATGAGGAACATGACCAGCGTTTTCAGACCTTCGTTAGAAAACAGATAGATAACACCGGAGAACAATTCCCGTAAAAGAACACCCACAATGCGGTCCTCCCTTTTGTCGCCATCATACAAAAAACTGCGTTATTATAGCATATACAACAAGAACTGTCAAACGCCCGAATGCCTTGCAGACAATGGATTTGCATGTTTTCTTCAACAGCTTTTTTGGGGATTTCCGTCCATTTGCATTTGGCAGAATTGTGTGCTATAATCCATATTATTCTGGCCAAGAGGTGTGCATCTTTGGACGAACCTCCCAGTCCCATACAGCCTGACACTGGTATAAACCCTTTGTCTACCGGCGCACCGGCGCAAAACGCGGGAGCAGTTTTGCCTGTGCGCTTTTTGCATGCAAAATTTCGGAGAACCCGGCGGATCATCGCATACAGAAAGGAACAAAATTCATGGACCTGAACACTATCCCGCTGGTGGCGGTTATTGTGTTATGCACGTTGCTGTCTGCTTTTTTTTCCGCTGCCCAGACGGCTCATGACGAATTGAACCGTTCCCGCCTCAAAGGGCTGGCATTTGGGGGCAATATGCAGGCGGAAAAGGCCTTTGCCCTGATTACGCAGCAGGACAGGCTGCGTGCAGTGATCCTGTTGGGCGGGCGTTTGGCCATGATCCTGGCGGTATCCTTCAGTGCCCTGCTATTGACAAACGCCACCCAGGGTGCAGCGCTGGTACTGTCTGTGGCGATGCTAATTATCTTTATTGATATATTGGGCGGTGCCCTTCCCAAAGCGCTGTCCAAGAATGAGCCGGAAAAAACGTTCATGCGCTTTGTTCCCATATTGAAAGTGCTGGTGACGGTGCTGGTGCCTCTTTATTGGTTGTATCGCCTTTGGCGGCTTTTGATGGGAAAGGTGTCGCAGCCGAGGGAGGAGCCGCCGCTCATTGAGGAAGAGTTGATCACCATGGTGGATGAGGCACAGAGTGAAGGCGACATGGACGAGCATGAGGGTGAATTGATCCGCTCCGCGATCGAGTTCACCGATCAGGACGTGCGGGATATATTGACGCCTCGGGTTGACGTGGTGGGCCTGTCCTTGGAAAGCACCGTGGAGGAGGCTGCAAACGCCTTTTTGGAGCACGGCTATTCCCGCCTTCCGGTGTATAGGGAAACGATGGACGATATTGTAGGCATATTGCATGAAAAGGATTTTTATGCAGGGACCCATGAGGGCAAAACCAGCATGGAAGCCATGATGAAGCCCGCTTTGTACGCGCCGGCTACGCTGAAAATCACCAAGCTTTTGCATCTGCTGCAAAGCAGCAAGAATCATATGGCTGTGGTATTGGATGAATTCGGCGGTACGGAAGGCATTGTGACCCTGGAGGATGTGCTGGAGGAACTGGTAGGTGAGATCTACGATGAGCACGATGATGTTACGGAGGCTGTGCTGCGCCAGGAGGATGGAAGCCTGTTGGTGGACGGCGGTGCCGACCTGATTGAAATATTGGAGATGCTTCATGTCCAAAAAGAGTATGAAGCTGACACTGTAGGCGGCTGGGTGGCCGAGGAGATGGGGCAGATCCCCAAGGTAGGGGAGGGCTTTGAGATTTCTGGCATAAAGGTGCAGGCCACCCGTGTTTGGAAGCGCCGGGTGATGCAGGTGCGCATCGTGCTGCCTGAAGACCCGGAAGACGCAACCGCGCCTGCACAGGGCTAAGGCTGGTAATATGATGGCCCTGCCCTGGCCTGTCCTTGTGGCGACTGTAGAAAAATGGTATAATGGGACGGAGATAGTGCTTCAAGGAAGGAGCTGAAACAATGATGAAAATGCGGTACCATCGGCTTTTTTGCATGATGGCGGCATTGTCCCTTTGCTTTATGAGTGTAGCGGCGAGCGCGCAGCCTTTTGTACAGGCGGGAAGCGCGCAGTATTCCTTGGCTGATTCGGGATTTTTGCCGGGAATGCAGGCTGTTGTACCCATGGTGGGAAATCAATTTTTGTCGGTACATCTTGTACGAAAGGCATCGGATTCAAAGGAAATCGTAAATGCCGAGCAGTTGCTGCTGGCGGTGGATGAAGCGGGCCGGATATACACCCCTCTTTTGTTCAACGGCGAGTCCGCCTTTACGGCTTCGCTTGCAGAGAACGAAAAGGCGTTCAGGGTACTGTTTGAGGTGCCCAAAGCAGCGGGGAGCTATCATCTGGCGGTACTTTCCGGTCTTGGAGGCGTGATTGAGGGAAAGGTTGAGCTTGGGAAAAGCGCTGGGCCTGTATTGCCAGCAGACGGCGTTCCACTGGCCGAAGTCAAGGCAGACGGTTATGATGTGACCATCCATAGTGTTGCACAAAGCAAAACAGCTTTTTTGGATGAGGCACCTGGGGGCATGAAATACGTCATAATCGACGCGACATTTACGGGGACAGGCACTTTTGATTCCATAGCCCAATTGGCGGAACAATGGGCAATAAGCTACGAAGGCAAGACGGAAACGGGTATTATCCCCACCCGGGCCTATAATATGCTGGCGCTTATGAACGTGCGCTTCAGCGAACATTTGCAGGCCACCCGCGGGAAAATATGCTTTCTGGTGCCGGAGGGACTGACGGAACTGACCGGCCTTAGGTTTGGACAAACCGCTATGGATCAGCCGTTGCTCATCGGCAGGGAGCTTACGCGCAGCGGTTTGACAGCACCGGAAGAGGACGGCGCATATCAGCAAGCGGGGTGGAAAGTAACCATTCACGGTATGCGGCTGACAGACAAGGGAACACTGGCTGATCCGCCTGCGGGGAGCAAATACGTTATCGTGAACCTGACGGTTGACAACAAGTCGACCCAGAATTTGACCGTCTCCAGCGAATTGGGATTCGCCATGACCGATCATCAGGGAAATGAGCTTACCCAGGCATGGTTTGCCGATCTTGCGGAAACACTGGACGCATCACTCTTGCCCAGCGAATCCGTGACGGGTGAAGTGGCCTTCCTGCTGCCGGACGGGGCAAAGGCCGGGATGCTGCGTGTGCATTTGAATATGCTGGGCGAACCGCTAATCATTGACACGGCTTTATATCTGGCAGAATAAAGGAGAATTTTTATGGCTGTTTCGGCAAAAAAGCGGGCTTCCCGCAAGGTTGTGATTGTGCGCGTCGTCTGTCTGGTGATGGTACTGCTGCTTGTGGTTCCGCTGCTTGTATCTACGCTGCTGTCGGGAATGTATTGGTAATAAGTATAAACAAAGCCGCATTAAGCATTTATTTACTATACTTATCATCTAATTTGTGTCAGACATTATTCCATATAGAAGGAGGCATAGTTGAATGTATAGTGAATATAAGTTTGGCGGACAATGGACTATACGGAAGTTGAATATGTTTGTCTGATTATGGTATCATCAATTTAAAAGCGAAACTATTATTACATAAAGATAAGCTTTTTCCTATAATAATGAGTTTTCCTTGTGAGGGGCGGGGAGTGTTCCTTTTGCAAAAGGAACACTCCCCGCAATTGATTATGAGATAGCGCAAAAGAGCCGCCCTAAGGACGGCTCTTTTGCGCTATATTTCATTTGCTCAGATTTACTGGGCCATTTTCTTGTAGGTCTCCAAACGCCGGGTAGCATCCTTCTCCGCGTCGGAGAACAGCTTTTCGGCGGCTTCGGGGAACATCTTGGTAAGGGAGGTGTAGCGGGTCTCGCCCTTCAGGAAATCCTGGTAGCTCTGGGTGGGATCCTTGCTGTCCAGGGTGAAGGGATTCTTGCCCT
>JAEZLW010000051.1 GCA_023415145.1 Bacillota bacterium
GTATTTGCTGTTCAAAACCATGCCCTACGCCAGGATCGAAATTGCAAGCCTGGGTGCCGATGCCGGCATCATCGGCGCGGCCATGCTGGGCAAGTGATGCCGCTTCCCGTTCCATCTTGCCAATATCCACGGGTCTTATCCTTGCCCGCGTTGTCTCGTCCGCTCCACGTAGCGCAGTGTTGCGTCGCTACCTCTACTTAGCGGGCAAGAAAAATCCCTCGTGGCTCTTTGGCAATCCAGAACGGTCATTGGCATCAGTATATAAATTATGTTTGGCCTTCCATCAAGAAAGAGAGGAAGAAACAAATGTCCATCTCCGTAAAGTCCCTGTTCCAGAATCCTCCCGCCCAAGATGTGGAAAAGGTGACGGTATCCGGCTGGGTGCGCACGGTGCGCGACAGCAAGGCCTTTGCCTTCATTGAACTCAACGATGGCACGTACTTCAAAAACCTGCAAATCGTCTGCGAGGATGGGCGCACGGAGGATTTCAAGTCCATTCCCCGCATCACCCTGGGCAGCGCCATCGAGGTCACAGGTACGCTGGTATTGACCCCCGGCATGAAGCAGCCCTTTGAACTAAAGGCGGATACGGTGACCGTGGTAGGCGCCTGCGACCCGGAATACCCCCTGCAAAAAAAGCGTCATACCTTTGAATACCTGCGCACGCTGGCACACCTTCGCCCCCGCACCAACACCTTCACGGCTGTGTTTAGAATCCGCTCCCTGGCGGCGCAGTTGTTGCACGCTTTCTTTGCCGAGCGTGGCTTTGTGTATGTCCACACCCCCATCATCACCACCAGCGATGCGGAGGGCGCCGGTGAAATGTTCCGCGTCACCACGCTGGATATGGATAAGCCGCCCAGGGATGATCAGGGGCACATACTCGACAGCGAAGATTTTTTCGGCAAGGCCGCCAGCCTCACGGTCAGCGGACAATTAAACGTGGAATCCTACTGTATGGCTTTCCGCAACGTGTATACCTTCGGCCCCACGTTCCGCGCCGAGCGCAGCTTCACAGCCCGACACGCCGCGGAATTCTGGATGGTGGAGCCTGAAATCGCCTTTTCCGACATCTTCGACGATATGGCCCTGGCGGAAGATATGCTCAAGTACGTCATATCCGGGCTGCTTGAAAAGGCCGCACCTGAGATGGAGTTCCTGAACGCCTTTGTAGACAAGGAACTGATCGAAAGGCTCACACTGGTAGCCTCCAGCGAGTTTGCCAAAGTTACATATACTGAAGCCATCGATATCCTGTCAAGCTGCGGCGATGCATTCGAATATCCTGTCAAATGGGGCATGGATTTGCAGACCGAGCACGAGCGGTATCTGGCGGAAAAGCACTTTAAAAGGCCTGTGTTCGTGTACAACTATCCCAAGGAAATCAAGGCCTTCTACATGCGCATGAATGACGATGATAAGACCGTGGCAGCGGTAGACCTGCTGGTGCCGGGTGTGGGCGAGCTCATCGGCGGCAGCCAGAGGGAAGAGCGCTTCGAGCGGCTGGAAAAGCGCATTTTAGAGCTTAACATGCACCCGGAGGATTACTGGTGGTACCTGGAACTGCGCAAGTACGGCGGCACGCCACACGCCGGCTTCGGCCTGGGCTTCGAGCGGTTAATCATGTATGTGACGGGCATGGGCAACATCCGTGATGTGCTCCCCTTCCCCCGCACCACGGGGAGTGCGGATTTCTGAAAACAGCATTTCTTTTATCGGCTGTCCTTTTGAGGGCAGCCGGTTTTTTTGGAAGCAATAAACCAAGTTTTATCAATTTTAAGCAAGAATTGTTAAGACATTCCGAAATCGTCATGTTATACTCCAACTGCATATAGACTGCGGGGGGAAAGCAATGAGAAACCTGGACCGTATTGAAAAGGCGCTGGAATACATCGATGATCATCTGGACGAAGCGCTGCGTCTGGAGCAGATTTCCGGTGTATTCCATTTCTCCCCCTATTACTTTCACCGTATGTTCACAGCCGTGGTGGGCCGGCCTATCACAGCCTACATCCGGGAAAGGCGGCTGCAAAAGGCATGTATCCTATTAGCCCAAACGCGGGATTCCATTCTGTCCATCGGCATGGAATGCGGATTTGAAACGGCGCCGGCTTTTTGCAGGACCTTCAAGAAGCTGCTGGGCGTATCCCCTGCCCAGTACCGGAAATCGCCAGGGGCTTTTGTCAGGCTCAATGCACAGGAGCTGGTGGATGCATTCAGGAGCAAGCTGAAAGGAGGAGTTCTTACGGAACCCAGGATCATTGAACGCCCTCAAATGTATATAGCAGGCGTAGGCGGTGACGGCAGCAAAACCGCCGCCGTATGGCAAAGCTTCATCATGCTGAATGATCGAAAAAAGCTTACTAACGCTTTGTCACAGGATAGCTATGAAATCAGGGTCTGCGAAAACTGCGGCCAAAGGTGTCATGTGGGTTTCAGCCTTAACGCCCCGATGGCGGATGAGGAATATACGGTGGTCTCTTTGCCGGCCACGCTGTACGCTTCGTTTGATGTATACGTAGCGGAGGGATACGACAGCCAAAACAACGCCATGGATGAATGGCTAAACAGCAACAAGAACATATACGCCCAACGGCTGCTGGATGGGAAGTACTACATCGTGGAGTATTACGACGAGCGCTTCCACGGCAACGAGACCGATTCGATTGTGGAAATCTGGATACCGATAGAAGAAATGAAGCAATAGCATAATCAAATGAGGAGGAACACAAAATGGTTACCTTTGAGCCAATCGGTAATGTGATTATAAAAAATGGAAGATACTTTGTCAATATTGAGAAACGGTTCCTGGATGCCTTGATGGGGCTGGAAGAGTTCAGCCATATCAATGTCGTATGGTGGTTCCATCTTTATGACAGCAATGAAGCAAGAAACTACTTTGTGATCGATAAGCCATACACTCTGGGCCCCGAAAAAATTGGCGTACTGGCAACCAGGTCGCCCATCAGACCGAATCCGATCGCTGTCACTGCCTGTGAACTGATTGGCATCGACAAGGAGAGCTGCAGCATTGAGGTCGGATACATAGACGCCGAGGATGGCACCCCGGTCCTGGATATCAAACCCTACCATCCATCGGAAGACAGGGTTCGCGATGTCCGTATGCCTGTGTGGTGCAGCCACTGGCCGGTATGCCATGAAGACAGCGGCTTGTTTGACTGGAGCAAGGAATTCAATTTCCCGGAGTAAGGACATAGCCGGCTAGATCGGAGGGCGTCCGCCTATGAAGCAATGCTTAATCGTTATCGATATGCAAAAGGGAATTTTCGGGCTAAAGCAGGAGGTTTATCAAAAGGACGAGCTAATCCAAAATGTGAAGACAGCAATCCGGTTCGCAAGGGATAAAGGGATTGGCGTAATATTCACTCAACACGGAAATGATACATTTTTGAAGAGTGGCACTGAAGGTCATCAGATCATTGATGACCTTCAGGTTCTCCCAGGCGATGAGGTAATCCTGAAGAAACATCCGAATATCTTCTTGGATACCAGCCTGGACAGCCTGTTGAAGAGAGATCAAATCTCCTTGGTAATCATACTGGGGCTTATCTCAAACGGTTGTGTCAAAGATGCCTGCCTGTCGGCCATGCATAGGAAGTACAATGTCATACTGGTGAAGGACGCTCACAGTACATTCTACAAAAGCGCCGCGAGTTTGATTGATCGCGTTAATGCCGAAATGCAAAAGGCAGGCGCTTTCATAGTGCCTGCCGATGGATTAGCCATGTGCGTGACATGATTTACCAGTTATGATTATATCAACCTGCTTATCCCTTGGCCTTCCAAGATAAATAAATCAAATTAGTTCCAATACCTAAGCCAGGAAAAATCCAAAGAAAGCCAACCACGGTATGCCAAACCATAAAAGCAGAACGGGAGCTTGGCACATAAGAGCGAAGGAAATCAGCAGCCGTAAGCATCGGGACATTGTTTCCTTGGCAATGTATGATTCATCGGGAACGGCAGGGGCAAGCCCCCGCCCTACGGTACCCATTTCTTTGCAGACTGGGGCTATCGGCATAAAATGCTGATAGGCTTTTTGTTTATGCAGCGGTAAGAATTACGCCATGAAGAATGCTGCAATCCAACAGACAAACACCCCAATACAGGCCATCAATAAGTAACCTGCATAATATGACAGGCAGCAGTCATGTTTTATGGTGTATAATGGGATAATATAAACGATTGGAGCTGATACTGTGGCAAAAACCGAAAATCCCCATTCTGTCCGCCTGTATGACAGCCTGTTTAAGCATTTGGGCAAAGAGACGGCAGAGAGGATCGCGCACAAAATTCCACTTTCCAATTCAGCCGACGCACGCAAGAAATTTATATGGGCTGAAAGCATTAGCGCTGATTTGGAAAAGGAATTGGATGATGAGACAATCAAGCTTATACGCATGGATTGTGCCTGCGGACCTGATGCTGGCAAGATCAGCACCCTGAAAAAGGTTTATCAATCCAGCACCGGCCTTCAGGATTTTGCGGAGAAAGCGAGCGGCCTGAAACAGGGTTTTGAGCTAGAGTATAAGGATCAAAGTCTACATCTGTTTTATCCACAGTGTTACTGTTCCTGCGTGAAAAGAATACAACAGCCCATTTCAAAAGCCTGGTGTTACTGTACGCTGGGCTATACGAAAAAGATGTTTGAAGCCATACTCGAGCGGCCTGTTGAGGCATTGTTACTGGACAGCGTCAAGATGGGCGGAAAGCATTGCATCATCAAAATCATATAGCCGCCATGTACATTAAGAACACAATCCATCTATTTTCTCCCACGCCAGATCATATACATCAGGATAGCTCCAAGCCCTGCTGCAGCAAAAAGTCCAAGGAACGCAGGCCAAGGAACACCTAGCCATAAAGGTGCAATGTCTGTCTGGCATAAAAGGGCGGAGGCAATCAGCAGCGCTCCGCACAACAGGCAAAGGATGATCCTGTTTGCCATACGGCTGATGGTTTGAAGCGGCTTTTCGGAGCCTGTCAGCTCCACATTGATTTTCCCCTGCCCTTTTACTGCCGCCTGCAAAAGCTCCGAAAGCTGATAGGGCAGCTCCAGCACCTTTTTTCCGGACCGGTACAGTGAGCGCGCCCCGAAAAAAAGTTCCTTCTCCCAGTCAATATCACCGATAAGCCTTTCCTGCATAACGGCAGCCAGCATGGACATGAAGTCCACCTGCGGACAAAGCCCACTCACAACGCCCTGTACGGTGACAATGGCCCGGCTGAGCATCGCCATGCCCTGGGGCAATTGCAGGCCGTGCCGGTTGGCGATCAGCAGCACCTCCTCCATCATCTTCCCCAGGTTCATCTGGCCCATTTCCATCTGGCCATACCGGCCCATGACTGTCTCTATGTCCTCATACAGCCTTGGATGATCTATGGCCTGGGTATGCACCGCCAGGGACAAGAGCGCGGCCTTTGCTTCCTGTACATCCTGCAGTACAACGCCTTTCACGGCACGCGTGAGTAGCTGCTGCTCGCGGGGTGTCAGACGACCCACCATGCCCAGATCCAGGAAGACAATCTTTCCCTCCCGCACGCTCAGGTTTCCCGGATGCGGGTCCGCGTGAAAAAAGCCGTCGTCCAGTACCTGCTTTAAAAAACTGAAGCAAAGCTTCTCCGCAATTTCTTTCAGGTCATACCCGGATTCCTTCAGCTTTTCCATCTGATTGATGGGGAGGCCATCCACATACTCCATCACCAGTACCCGCCTGGTGGTATACGCCATGTACACCTTGGGACAGGTGACAAAAGCCACCTCCCTTTGGAAGGCGGCAAATGTATCCACGTTTTGGGCTTCGGCCAGAAAATCCATTTCCTGCCGGGTTACAAACCACATTTCATCCAGTACGGTTCGAAAATCCACCGCGCCGCCGGCAACGCCCGACAGCGTAAGTAGTCCGGCTGCCTTTCGCAAAAGGGCCATGTCCTTTTGCATCTTTTCATCGATGCCTGCCCGCTGCACCTTGACGACTACCTGATTGCCATCAAGGAGAGCCGCCCTGTGCACCTGGGCAATGGATGCAGCACCGATGGGCTCCTTTTCAAAGGAGGCAAACACCTCTTCCAAGGGTGCTCCGTACTCACCCTCAAGGATATCCCGGACCTCGGAAAAGGGCATGGGACGAACGCTGTCCCGAAGCAGCGCCAGCTCCTTAAGAAATGCTTCCGGGAGCAGGTCCTTGCGCATGGACAGAATCTGTCCGATCTTTACAAAGGTGGGTCCCAGATCCTGCAGGATCAGCCGCAGCTTTTGCGGCGTAACGCCCTTGATGACCTCGTGGCGGTAGAGTACCGCCAGTATTTCCCGAAGCCGGTGGCCATGAGCGCCATGAATTGCGTCACTCGTCTTCTCCGCCGCCGACGTCTTCTCCATCCCGCGTTTCTTCATCGGCTTTCTCCATGGCTTCAATCTGATCCTTGACAGCTTTTAATTGGTCCCGTGTCATGGTGCGCAGGTTATCCACCACATTTTCTACTTTTGTTTTGCTTTCAGCAAAAATAGGGGCGATCTTCTCATCATAGGTCTTTTTCATCTTCTGGGTAAGCTCTTCGTTGAGAACCTTTCCCTGCTCCCATGTAATCTCGCCCTTTTTTGCCAACTTGTCCACCAATTCCTTGGACTTTTCAGCCGTTGTAGCCACAGCACCCAAGCCCGCCAAGAGTATCTTCTTCAAATCATCGCCGATGGTAGTGTTGTTCATGAAAAATCCTCCTTCCTGATAGGAACAAAATTAGTATAGCGCCTTTTTTCAAAACCGCCCAGTCATCTTTTCCCAAACATGCTTCAACAGGGCGAAGACGTCGCTTTTCAGGTTTCTTCGTCCAATGTGCTTACATCCAGCCCTTCCTCCGGCAAAAGCGCTTTGGCCTGCCCTTCCTCCAGGGCTTCCACCTTGCGCAGGTGACGCTCGATACTCCTTGTGCGTACAAAGGCGGAATTCACAGATTCACTTGCCTGATTCAGCCGCTTTTGCGTGTTTTCCAACACCAGTGCAAACTTGCCGAAATCCGTTTTCACCGCACCCAGCAGCTTCCACACCTCTGCGGAACGTTTTTCAATCGCCAATGTCCGAAAACCCATTTGCAGGCTGTTGAGCAGTGCGGTAAGGGTGGATGGCCCGGCGATTACCACCCGTTGCGTTCTTTGAATTTCCTCCACCAGACCCATGTCCCGCATGGCTTCGGCATACAGCCCCTCCAGCGGCAGGAACATGATGGCAAAGTCGGTTGTGTCGGGCGGAGAGACATACTTGTCTGCAATACGCCTGGCTTCCGCTTTCATCGCCTGCGTCAGTTCCTTGCGCGCATCATTGGTTCTTCCTGTATCCGCCTGCTCCTGGGCATCCATAAGGCGCACAAAGGCCTCCTGCGGGAACTTGCTGTCAATGGGCAGGTAAACGGGTTTCTCCGCCCCCTCCTGCCTGCCGGGCAGTTTGAGGGCAAACTCCACCCGCTCTTGGGAACCGGGTTTCACTGCCACGTTGGATTCATACTGATTGGGCGATAGCACTTGCGACAGCAGATTCCCCAGTTGCATTTCGCCCCAAATGCCGCGGGATTTGACGTTGGTGAGCACTTTCTTCAAATCACCCACGCCGCTGGCCAGCGCCTGCATTTCCCCCAGACCCTTGTATACCTCTTCCAGGCGGGTGCTCACCTGGGAAAAGCTCTCCCCAAGCCGTTTATCCAGTGTCTCATGAAGTTTTTCATCTACGGTCTTGCGCATTTCCTCCAGCTTTTGATTGTTTTCCTTTTGAAGCTTGCCCATGCTGTCAGAAAGGGTATCCCGAATTTTGTCCAATCGCTCTTCCTGGTTACGGGACACGGTGTACATCTGCCTTTGGATGGATTCCAACTGCATCACCTGATTACCGGACACCTGGCTCAGCGTGTTCACCAGGCTGTCATTCATGCCCCGAAGGTGTGCTGCCGTCTCCGTACGCTGGGCTGCGTTTTCCTGACTCAGATCATACAGCGCCTGGTCAAAGCTCTGCTCCCATTGCGCCATCCGGTCCGAAAGCTCCCTTTGGCGGTTTGCCGTGCGTTTGAGCAGCGCTATCAGCAGTATAAGCACCGCAGCCATCATCAGGGCCACTCCCGCCAAAAGACAAGTCATCCAGTCCATATGCAAACGCACTCCTTGGTATTCATCTTTAGAAAACGGGGCAGCATTGCCGCTGCCCCGAATGTCGCTTAAATTTCCCTGCGGCCTTCCATGGCTTTGGCCAAAGTCACCTCGTCCGCATACGTAAGATCGCTGCCAACCGGCACACCATGGGCGATCCGTGTTACCTTAAGGCCCATGGGCTTCAATAGCCTGGCAATGTAGGTGGCGGTGGCTTCCCCCTCAATATCGGGGTTGGTAGCCAGTATGACCTCCTGGACATCCTCCTTGCCCACCCGGGCTAACAGCTCCTTGATGCGGATATCCTCCGGTCCGATGCCGTCCATGGGTGACAGTGTGCCGTGCAGCACATGATAGCTGCCTTTGTAATCACGAATGCGCTCCATGGCCGCCACATCCCTCGGGTCTCTCACCACACAAAGCTGGCCGTTGCGCCGCTTCTCTTCCTGGCATAAAGCGCACGGATCCTCCGTGGTGTAATTCCCGCACACGCTGCAGTAGCGGATGGCCTTGCGCCCTTGCCAGATGGCGGCCGCCAGCTCGTGTACGTCCTCCTGTGGCAGGCTGATGATATGGTAGGCCAGCCGCTGCGCCGTTTTCTGCCCGATACCCGGCAACCTTGCAAGCTGGCTCACCATGCGGGCAATGGGCTCCAATTGCTGTGCCATACTTAAAACATGCCGCCCATGCCGGGGTTCAGCCTGCTCATCTCCGCTTCACGGGTTTCCTCGCCTTTACGGAGGGCTTCGTTCACAGCGGCCAGGATCAGGTCCTGCAGCATTTCCACATCCTCCGGGTCAACCACCTGAGGATTCAATTCAATGGACATAAGCTCCCTTTTGCCACTGACTTTAACCTTAACCATTCCGCCACCGGAAGTTGCTTCATATTCGCGGCTGTCAAGTTCCGCCTGGGCCTTTTCCATTTGCTCCTGCAGCTTCTGCGCCTGGCGCATCAGTTGCTGCATGTTGGGGCCGCCGCCGAATCCGCCGAAATTATTCCTTGCCATGCCGTATTCCTCCAACCCTGTCCATGATTTCATTGCTCCTCATTATACAGGATTTCCGGCAGACTGCCAACTGTTTTATGCTTTTTGCGGCTTCTCCAGCGTGGAAACAATGTTCAGGTCACCGGATACAGCACTGCAGCGGACGGAGCTTCCGCCTTCCTTGAGCACAACGCCGGAGGTATGGATGCGCCCGCTTACCGCCTTCAGAGAGGCATCTAGGCTGTCCATTGGCACATGCAGTTCCAAGTCACCGGAAACGGTGTTTGCATCCACCCGAGCAAAGGGAGAACGGAACTCCAGCCACATATCACCACTGACGCCGCTTACACGCGCCTGCTCAAAGGCAATGCTCTGCAGGCGTGCATCGCCGCTGACTGTGCGCAGCGACATCCGCTCGCCCCGAAGATCACCGCCCTTTACGTCGCCGCTGACAGTGCGCAGGGAAAGCCCGTCCGCTGATACGGCCATCGCCCGAAGGCCGCCGGAGACGGTGTCCAGCGTGACCTCTGTGCCTTTGATACCGCGGCTGTTGAGCATGCCGCTTACTGTATGGGCATCAACGATCCCGCGCCAGTCCTTGGGAATGCGGATGCACACCTGAGTCCACTTGTGGGTGATGAAGTTCAGGGAAAAAACGAACGGCGGCTGCTCCACCATCAAGCGGCCATCCCGCTCCTCAATGCGCAGGTCCGCCACCGACTGATCGTCTCCGGCAGCCAGCACCTGAATCTCCTGTACGTCATCAGCCAGCAGCTCGAGCTGCGCCCAGGTCAGGCGGCAGTACAATTCGGAAACGCTCTCCTTTTGAAAGCTTACATTCTTCTCCATACATTTGACCTCCTTTGCAAGTCACAATTATCATACCACCGCTCATGCCCAATTACAAATTAGATCATAATTAGAAATTGCATGGGAATTTCTCATTTATTAGAAGACGTATAGACCTGCACAGTTGTAATGTGCAGAGTTATTTAAGCGCAAGGATGTCACAAAAATATTCTGTTCTCAGGGGATGCAAACAGAAAGATCCTTCACTTCGCTCAGGATGACATGAACGGAGTTGGGTTGTGATCCAAAACTTTTATGTAAAATGATCCTTTAAGGGAACAACGAGGGGGCCGTAGCCCTCTCGTTTGAAATCATCTCACCCGGCTTTGCTGGCGCCGTAACCCTGCCCCCGCCAGTGGCGGAGATGGGCAGGGTGGAGGCGGGAAGCGAAACGAGCAGCGCAAGCGGTAGCGAAGCGATGCGACGATTGAGCTTCCGGATCGGGCGGGTCGCTTGCGAAGCAAGCTTTCCTTACACTTTTCGCTGTCCGTTGGCGCAGCCAACAAGCGAAAAGTGCCAAAATCGAAAAAATGGCGCCGAAGCGCCATTTTTTCGAATCAGTACATTCCGCCCATTCCGCCGCCGGGAGCCGCGGGTGCGGGTTCGGGAGCAGGGATGTCGGTAACCAGTGATTCGGTGGTGAGCAGCATGGCTGCCACGCTTGCGGCATTCTGCAGGGCAGAACGGGTCACCTTGGTGGGGTCGATGATGCCGCTTTCCACCATATCCACATACTCACCCTTCAGGACGTCAAAGCCATAGCCGGCCTTGTGGGCGTTCTTGACGTTCTCCACGATGACGCTGCCTTCAATACCGGCATTGGTTGCAATCTGGCGGATGGGTTCTTCCAGTGCGCGCAATACGATCTGCACACCGGTTTTGGCATCACCGGCATACTGACTGAGCAGCGCCTGCACTTTGCCCAGTACATTCAGAAGGGCGACACCGCCGCCAGGCACAATGCCCTCTTCCACCGCAGCGCGGGTAGCGGCAAGAGCGTCTTCAATGCGCAGTTTGCGCTCCTTCATTTCGATTTCGGTAGCAGCGCCAACCTTGATTACGGCAACACCGCCGGCCAGCTTGGCCAGGCGTTCCTGCAGCTTTTCACGGTCGTAATCGCTGGTGGTTTCGGCGATTTGCGCCTTGATGCTGGCAACGCGGCCATCGATTTGGGCCTTGTCGCCATTGCCTTCCACGATGGTGGTGTTCTCTTTGTCCACCTTCACGGTGCCGGCACGGCCCAGCATATCCATGGTGGTTTCCTTCAGTTCCAGGCCCAGTTCTTCTGTGATTACCTGGCCGCCGGTCAGGATGGCGATGTCCCGCAGCATTTCCTTGCGGCGGTCGCCAAAGCCGGGTGCCTTCACAGCGACGGTGGTCAAAATGCCGCGCAGCTTGTTGAGTACCAGCATGGCCAGCGCTTCGCCTTCCACATCCTCGGCGATGATGAGCAGCTTGCGGCCTGTCTGGGAAACCTGCTGCAGAATGGGCAAAATCTCCTGGCTGTTGGAGATCTTCTTGTCGGTGATCAGGATCAGCGGATCATCCAAAACCGCTTCCATCTTGTCGGTATCGGTGACCATGTAGGCGGAGGCATAGCCGCGGTCAAACTGCATGCCTTCCACGGTGGTCATTTCCGTCTTCATGGTTTTGCTTTCTTCCACGGTGATGACGCCGTCTTTGCCCACGGTTTCCATGGCGGTGCTGATCAGGCGGCTGATCTCCTCGTCACCGGCAGAAATGGAGGCAACCTGGGAAATGGCCTGTTTGCTGGAGATGGGCTGGCTGATTTCTTTCAGGCCTGCCTCAGGAGCTTCCACAGAGGCTTGTATGCCCTTCTTCAAAACCATGGGGTTGGCTCCGGCAGCCAGATTCTTAAGGCCCTCGCGCACGATGGCCTGGGCCAGCAGGGTTGCGGTTGTGGTGCCGTCGCCAGCCACGTCATTGGTTTTGGTGGCAACTTCCTTCACCAATTGGGCACCCATGTTCTCAAAGGGGTCTTCCAGCTCGATTTCCTTGGCGATGGTCACGCCATCGTTGGTGATGAGGGGCGCGCCGAACTTCTTGTCCAGCACCACGTTGCGGCCCTTGGGGCCAAGAGTGATTTTTACGGTGTCCGCCAGGGCATTCAGGCCCTTTTCCAAGGCGCGGCGGGCTTCTTCGCCATATTTGAGTTGCTTAGCCATACGTATTTCCTCCTCCTATTCCGGTGAACGGAATTATTCCACAATGGCCAGGATGTCGCTCTGGCGAACAATGATGAGTTCCTTGTCGTCGACCTTCACTTCAGTGCCGGCGTACTTGCTATAAATAACCTTCTGGCCTACTTCCACCTGCATTTTGACTTCCTTGCCATCCACCAAACCGCCTGGGCCTACTGCCAGCACTTCCGCCATCTGCGGTTTTTCCTTGGCCGTACCGGGAAGAAGAATGCCGCCCTTGATGGTTTCGCCGACCTCAATGTTTTTGATGACGACCCTGTCGCCCAAAGGCTTAACGTTCATTGTGATCCTCCTCGCTGCTTCGATTCTTCATATTGTTAGCACTCGATTTAAGTGAGTGCTAAACCGCACGTGCATAGTTTACGGCATTTACAAAGGGATATCAAGTGAGTTGAATTTCGAATTTCTGCCGATTAGCATGATTTTCCCCTCAATTTAAAGTCTAATGCATAATTTCTCATGTTTTCTCTCATTATCACGCTCTATCTCCAACTTATGCCCAGTTTAGGAAATTCGTTGGAAACGACGGTCTTTATGGTACAATGATAGGGTAAAAAATCCCGTTCCTACAAGAAAGGAAGATTTGATATCGGCTGCGCTCAATCAATCCCTCAGCTTCTGTTAAGCTGGTATGACGGACACAAACGGACACTCCCCTGGCGGGATATACAAGATCCTTACGCCATATGGGTTTCGGAGATTATGCTCCAGCAAACAAGGGTGGAAACAGTGCTTTCCTATTTTTCCCGTTTCATGACCCGCTTCCCTACGGTGAAGGCCCTGGCCGATGCACCGGAGCAGGATCTCATGAAGACCTGGGAAGGCTTGGGGTATTACAGCCGTGCCCGAAACCTTAAAAAAGCCGCCGGGCAAGTAATGGCCGCGTATCATGGCAAGCTGCCACAAACGGTAGAGGAACTGCGCACCCTTTCCGGCATCGGTCCATATACTGCCGGAGCCATTGCCAGCATCGCATTCTCCGTCCAAACACCTGCCGTGGATGGCAATGTGATCCGCGTGATCAGCCGAGTAAAGGGTATCCGGGAAGATATCCAAATCCCCAGTGTAGCGCGTCAAATATATATAAAAACATCCGCCCTGGTGCCGCCCGACCGGCCCGGTGACTTCAACCAGGCATTAATGGACTTGGGGGCCACCATATGCCTCCCCAGTACACCTGCCTGTGACAAATGCCCCTTGTCCGCGTGCTGCGACGCCCTTAAGGCCGGCGATGCAGAGCTCTTGCCGATAAAAATGAAGGCCCAGGCACCCAAACAAACCGTCATGGGAGTGGGTCTTGTAACATGCAATGAAAACATCCTTGTGCAGATGCGCCGGGAAAAACTGCTGGGCGGACTGTGGGTTTTCGTGCTGCTGGAAGGCGATAATACCCCTGCCGCCATGGAAAAGCATCTGAAATCGCTCGGTCTCACAGCAACATACGCGGGGGATAAAGGAAGTGCGCGCCATATATTCACCCACCGCATCTGGAACATGCACCTGATGCATTTTATGGCGAAGAAAGATATGCCCGTCAAGGATTATCGCTGGGTTTCACTGGCGGAGTTATCCGAACTGCCCTTCCCCACCGCCATGAAGGCCGCCCTTAAGGAGGCAAAAATGCTATTGAAAGTTGAGAGGGATTGAGCTATCAAACCCTTTCCATCAATGACCCGCCGATCCCAAAATGACGTTTGTCCTCATGAAAGCCTGAAAGGCAGAAGTCGTCGCCTTGAAGATTTAGTTTCAGCTCTATCGCCTGCTCCGGCCTCACCTCCGCATCATAGTTGATGCAGATGGTGTGCAAAGCTTTTTTGCCAAGAAGATCATGACCCAATGCATCGCACAGCCAGTCCACATACCGGGCATTGTTCACGTGATTGTTCACATCCAAATCAGTATAAACAGGCGTACGGTAATATTGCTGCGTCTCTCCCTCCACCTCCATCACCGCGGATGGCATGCCCATCGGTGCAGATAGATCACGATTGTCCGGAATCAGATGGACAATCTTGTCCGGCGGAGCCATCTTCCTTGTTTCCAGATCCAGCAGCACCCACAGGCTGGCCGCACACCCCAGTTCCTCGCCCTGTTCGTTCCGGAAAATAAAATAGCGCGGAAAGAACCACCGCCGGTTACTCATGGGGAATGTTTCTACCGTGACTTTATCCCCCACGCCGGGGTACTTGTTCATTTTCACTTCCAACCGGGACAGCACCCACACAAAGCCCATCTCTAAAAGCGCATCCCGCCCGCAGCCCAGCAGATGGGAATGCATGCCGCTAGCTTCCTGCATGGCTTCAAAGATAGCGCTTGGCCGCCAGGTTCCCCGAAAATCGCAGTTAAAGGTCCGAAGTAAAAATGTCTCCTGATGTGTCTTATTCACTGTCCACACTCCTTGGCTGCGCAGCTTTTCTCAAACAACTCATTATATCGTTCACATAATCCAGTTTCCAGAAGGTTGCCGGATCTTCCATCTCCTTCTCCAATTGCTCGATGGACACCCATCTCACATCATCCACTTCCTCCGCCTGCAAATGAAATTCTTCCGGTGTTATGCTTTGGCGTATCAACCAGACATCCTTGTGGCATCTTCCTCTTGTGTCATTCAGAACAACTTGCGCCATTTCCATGCACGGCGCAACGCCCAGCTCCTCTGTCATTTCCCGGCGGCATGATTGAGCGCTGTCCTCCCCCGCAATGGCTGCTCCTCCTGTACAGCACCAGAGACCGGCCCCTGCTTCCTTCAAAGTGGAACGCTTTTGCAAAAGTATCTCATTGGCCTCATTCATAATCCAGATATCAACCGCAAAATGATATTCCTGCTCACTTAAACCGTCACCGCGTAAAATTGTCCTGCCGGTTTTGTTCCTGTTCTTGTCATACACATCCCAAGTTTCCATGCTTACCTCATTCTGAAGTATGTTTTGTTTGCCATTGCTTCCCATTGTACGGTTTGGAAATAAAGATTTCAATTGGCAAAATAGATAAAAGAGGGCTGCATGCATTGTGCCTGGCAACGCTGCCGGTTGTCCGCAGCGCCAGATGTGCAGGCTTTGAGTCAAATAACCGTTTCATCACACATTCATTACACTTCTCATGTACTATTATTTCCGGGCTAAAGAATACAAAAGGACATGCTTCCATGAACAAAATTGAGGAAAGAAACGTACTAAAAGAGCAGTTTTTCAGCATATTGGCAGGTAAACAAATCAGCACCGTATTCCAGCCGATTGTCTCATTGCGGGATGGCACCATATACGGTTATGAGGCGCTGAGCCGTGGTCCTTTGGGAAGCGGAATGGAAAGCCCAGGTGTGCTGTTTGATTGCGCACAAAGGTTCAATAAGCTATGGGAGCTGGAGTTGTTATGCCGCTCCAAAGCGATCGAAACCGTCTATGCCCTGCATGCCCCCATCAGGCTATTCCTGAATGTCAACCCCAGCATCATGCATGACCCAAAGTTCAAGCAGGGCTTTACCAAAGATTATCTTGCCCAGTACTCCATCAGTGCCGAAGACGTCATCTTTGAGATTACTGAAAGAGAGGCCATCACCAATGTGGCGGATTTCATGAAAACAATCCGCAATTACAAGGACCAAAACTATAAGATTGCCATTGATGACGCCGGAGCGGGATATTCCGGGCTGAACCTCATATCCGATGTCTGCCCGCATTTTATCAAAATCGATATGAACCTCATCCGGGATATCGATAAAGACGTCACAAAGCAGTCGCTGGTGAAAAGCATGCGCGAGTTCGCCTCACTTTCCAATACACATCTAATTGCAGAAGGGATTGAAACGGAAGGCGAACTGTTGAAGCTGATTGAAATCGGCTTGGATTATGGCCAGGGGTATTTCATTGCGCGCCCTCTCCCATCGCTTATCCCCATCGCAAGCCACGTTCTTCAGTTGATCATTGAAGCCGATAAGCAAAAACGGCTGATCCTCTGCAACCGGCTCTGCGATATTGATATCGGCAGCATTACGAGAGCATCCAAAACGATAGCCCCGGGCACCATGGTCAATCAGATACTGGATATGATGAAAAAAGACTGCACTTTGCCAGGGTTTTGCATCGCGGAAAGCAACCATGTGATTGGCGTCATCACAAGGAATGACCTGTTCCGCAATATCTCCGACAAATATGGATATAACTTGTATGCCAATAAGCCGGTCAGCGTGATTATGAGCAAGGAATTTCTTTGTGTGGACTATCAGAGCAGCATTGATAATGTCGCAAAGAAAGCAATGCACCGGCATTACGATTGACTTCATTACCGTCACCAGGGATGAAAAGTATTTCGGTGTGGTAACAGTAAAAGATCTGCTGGAAAGATCAATTGAGATCGAGGTCATCAATGCAAAACATTTGAATCCTTTGTCCGAATTACCTGGTAACTTGCTTTTCGAAAAGCAGCTTGAAATGTGTATCGATACGCCTGGGAACTATACGATACTATACTTTGATATTGACAACTTCAAACCATACAATGATGTGTATGGGTTTGAAAACGGTGACCGGCTGATCAAATGCCTGGCGAGAGTTTTAAAAGACCAAATCCCAAGTCCTGGCTTTGTTGGCCATATCTGCGGTGATGATTTCATAGCCGTTCTGTCAGAGTCCAATGCCAAGGACCTTTGTCAAAGCATCATAGATGAATTCGACAAAACCGCTTTGCTTTTTTTGAACAGGAACGATTTGGACAGAGGCTATATCACCGCACAGAACAGAAAAGGGACAAGGGAACGGTTCCCCCTGCTTTCCATCTCCATTGTCGGCGCAACATCAAATCAATACAAAACGATATTCGCCCTGTCAGAGAACTTGGCGAGACTCAAAAAAATCTGCAAGCAAAGAAAAGGCAGCAATTACATAATTGAATAGTGTATTGGCTTAAAAAACACGCTCTATTCAAGAAGCCTCAGCATCATGCCAAATACGTTGTGGTCAAGGATTTTGTTATGCCCCGAAACACAGATACAGATATCCATTTCCTTGTATCTTGAAAGAGTTTTTACGAAAACATCTTTTTCTGTTTCAAGGGAAGGTACGATTTCATCCATTGTATCACCCACATTGTCGCCGACGTTCAGCACACCATCATCTTCATCCAGAACGGTGATGCTGTCCACCGTATGACCTGGTGTATAGAATATTCTTATTTTGTCTTCAGAGAAATACAGCATGTCCTCAAAAACCAGGTTCGGAAGGCACATGGCATTCCCACCTGCAGCAAAACGTCCATATCGGGCTATCATCTCGTCCCATTTGTCTTTGATTTTTTCTCTGCACAACCGATGAGAAACTATAGTACATTCAGCAAAAGCTTGATTCCCCCACACATGGTCCCAATGATGATGTGTAATGATGACGATAACTGGATTTTTATTGCCTTGAAGATATTCCTTTACCGGAACCATGCTCAAAGAGCCCAACCCTGTATCGATGAGATAGTTAAATTTCCTTCCCTGAATCAGATGGATATTCAAATTCCATCCTGCTACGGGATAAGTAAATACTATACTTCTGCTTCCAACCCGACTTATTTCCATATATACTCTCCAAAATACAGATTCATCTATACTTTATTCAACTATCAGGATGATATCTTCTACAACATAATGTAGCATTCCTGGGGTTTTGTCAATTCAACGGAATATCCAAAAGCTTAGGGATAGATAAGCCCACTTCGTTAAGCCATTGATATATCATGAACCTTGTGGGCTTCATGCTATGAAAAAAGAGCACCTGACTTAACAGATGCTCTTTATGGAATCCGGCGACGACCTACTCTCCCGGGCCGTGTCCAGCCAAGTACCATCGGCGCTGAAGGGCTTAACTTCTGTGTTCGGAATGGGAACAGGTGGGACCCCTTCGCCATAGCC